>RGEP01000512.1 GCA_009918225.1 Betaproteobacteria bacterium
TGGGCGACCCCGACGCCACCTACAGCGTGGGCGACGTGGTGCAGTTCCCCACACCCGATGGGCAGGCGAGCTACGCCGGCGTGGTGCGCGAGGTGGGGGGTGACGAGGCTGGTGCAGCGACCGGCCGCGAGTCCTGGCTGCTGTTTGATTTCAACCATCCTTTGGCCGGCCAAGCGGTGCGGTTCGAGGTTCATGTGATCGGGGTGCTGTGATGACGCAGGGGCTGCAAGAAGTGGTGCTCGCGGAGCCTCGGGGCTTTTGCGCCGGGGTGGATCGTGCCATCGAAATCGTTGAGCGCGCACTCACCCTCCACGGTGCACCCATCTATGTGCGCCATGAAATCGTGCACAACACCTATGTGGTGGAAGACCTGCGGGCCAAGGGCGCCATCTTCATTGAAGACCTGGCCGACGTCCCGGCCGGGGCCACCTTGGTCTTCAGTGCACACGGCGTGAGCCAGGCGGTGCGCCAAGAGGCCGCTGTGCGCGGCTTTCAGGTGTTTGATGCCACCTGCCCTCTGGTCACGACGTGGCCGATGTGCAGCGCGTGCAGGTGAAGAACCCCGAACGACTGGCCGTGGTCACGCAAACCACGCTGAGCGTGGACGACGCCGCGGAGATTCTGGAAGCCGTCAAGGTTCGATTCCCGCAGGTGCGCGAGCCCAAGAAGCAAGACATCTGCTACGCGACACAAAACCGGCAGGATGCGGTGAAGGTACTGGCCCCACAGGTGGACGTGGTGGTCGTGGTGGGCAGCCACACCTCGTCCAACAGCAACCGGCTGCGTGAAGTGGCGCAGCGCCTGAACACGCCGGCCTATCTGGTCGATTCGGAAGAAGACCTACGGGCCGAGTGGTTCGAGGGCAAGCTGCGCGTGGGCCTGACCGCCGGCGCGTCCGCGCCCGAGGTTTTGGTGAAGTCGGTGGTGGCCCGCCTGCGCGAGATGGGTGCGGTGAGCGTGCGCACCTTGCCGGGTGTGGAAGAGTCGGTGCGTTTCCCGCTGCCCGTGGGCTTGGGCGACAAGTCCATGGCGGCAGCGCGCTCCGGCCGATCTTGATGCGGCGCACAGGCCGCCGCCGCCACCCACCCCAGCAGCCGCACATGCCGCTGCCCTGAAGACTGAATTTCGAAAAAGAGAACCAACATGCTCGACATCACCCTGCTGCGCAAGGACCTCGCCGCCGTGGTGGCCCGCCTGGA
>RGEP01000513.1 GCA_009918225.1 Betaproteobacteria bacterium
AAGTTGGTTAAGGCATCGGATTTTGATTCCGACATGCGAGGGTTCGAGTCCTTCCTCCCCTGCCAAAGCATTCGTCCTCAGCGACGCCGAGCATCCGGCCCTGCCGGCACCCCCGGAGATTTCCGTGCTCTTCAACACCGTCCTGTTCACCGGTAACGCCAACCCCACGTTGGCCCAGGAAATCGCCACCCACCTCGGGGTCGACCTGGGCAAAGCGCATGTGGGGCGGTTCTCCGATGGCGAAGTGACGGTGGAGATCCAACAGAACGTTCGCGCACGCGACGTGTTCGTGGTGCAGTCCACCTGCGCGCCCACGAACGAGAACCTGATGGAACTCATGATCATGGTGGACGCCCTCAAGCGCGCCAGCGCCCGCCGCATCACGGCCGTGATCCCCTATTTCGGCTATGCACGGCAAGACCGCCGCCCGCGCAGCACACGGGTGCCCATCAGCGCCAAGGTGGTGGCCAATCTGCTGGAAACCGTGGGCGTGGAGCGCGTGCTGACCATGGACCTGCACGCCGACCAGATCCAGGGCTTCTTCGACATCCCGGTGGACAACATCTACGCTTCGCCGGTGTTGCTGTCCGACCTGAAAAGCAAGAACTACCAAGACCTGGTGGTGGTGTCGCCTGATGTGGGCGGGGTGGTGCGCGCGCGCGCCCTGGCCAAGCAACTGGGCTGCGACCTGGCCATCATCGACAAGCGCCGTCCGGCGGCCAACGTCTCGGAAGTGATGCACGTCATCGGCGAAATTGAAGGGCGCAATTGCGTGATCATGGACGACATGATCGACACGGCGGGCACCCTGTGCAAGGCCGCCGAGGTGCTCAAGGAGCGTGGTGCCAAGCGCGTGTACGCCTACTGCACCCACCCCATCCTGTCAGGGCCTGCGGTGGAACGCATCGCCTCCAGCCAAATGGACGAGGTGGTGGTCACCAACACCATCCCGCTGTCCGAGCCGGCAGCGGCCTGCAGCAAGATCCGCCAGCTGTCCGTGGCCTTCCTCTTTGCCGAGACCATCCGCCGCATTTCGGACGGTGAGTCGGTTACTTCCCTGTTTGCGGAGCAGAACAACAATTTCTGATCCCACCCATTCGGTGCAGTGCCCCTTGCCAAGCGGGCTTTGCACTGATGTCGCCGACCACAAGGGGCCTGTGCCCTGCGGGTCATCTTCCTTCGAAGCCTGGTCGCGGGCT
>RGEP01000514.1 GCA_009918225.1 Betaproteobacteria bacterium
CTTGGGCACGATGAACAGGGAAATGCCCTTGACTCCCTCGGGCGCGCCCTGAACGCGGGCCAATACCAGGTGCACGATGTTCTCGGCCATGTCGTGCTCACCGTAGGTGATGTAGATCTTGGTCCCGAAAATCTTGTAGGTGCCGTCGGCCTGGGGTTCTGCACGGGTGCGAACCAAAGACAGGTCAGAGCCGGCCTGCGGTTCGGTCAGGTTCATGGTGCCGGTCCAGGTGCCGTCCACCATCTTCGGGATGTAGGTGGCCTGCTGCTCCGGAGTGCCCGCCGTCAGCAGGGCTTCAATGGCCCCGTCGGTCAACAAGGGGCACAAGGCGAAACTGAGGTTGGCGCTGTTGAGGATTTCTCCGCAGGCCGCGCCGATGGTCTTGGGCAAACCCTGACCGCCAAACGCGCTGGGGTGCTGCAACCCTTGCCAACCACCCTCGGCGAACTGGCGGAACGCTTCTTTGAAACCAGCCGTGGTGGTGACCTGACCATCCTTCAAAAAAGAGGGGGCCTTGTCGCCCTCCCAGTTCAGCGGCGCAATTACCCCCTCGTTGAGCTTGGCGCACTCCTCCAGCACCGCCGCAGCCGTGTCGGGGCCCGCGTCCTCAAAACCCGGCAACTGCGCCACGGCTTCCAAGTCGGCCAGTTCGGTCATCGCAAACAGCATGTCCTTGACAGGTGCGCGGTAGCTCATGGGCGTGCTCTCCAAAGGGGTGGGGTCAGGCGGTGCAGCAGCGGCTCAGGGGCCGCGGGATCAGGCGGTGCTTAGAGCGACTTCACCAGCTCCGGCACGGCCGCAAACAGGTCGGCTTCGAGTCCGAAATCCGCCACGCTGAAGATGGGCGCTTCCGGGTCCTTGTTGATGGCCACGATCACCTTGGAGTCCTTCATACCGGCCAGGTGCTGAATGGCGCCACTGATGCCGCAGGCCACATACAGCTGCGGGGCCACGATCTTTCCAGTCTGGCCCACCTGCCAATCATTGGGGGCATAGCCGGCGTCAACCGCTGCACGGCTGGCACCCAAGGCGGCGCCGAGCTTGTCGGCCAATGGCGTGAGCACCTCGTTGAACTTCTCGGAAGAGCCCAAGGCACGGCCACCCGAGACGATGATCTTGGCCGCTGTCAACTCAGGACGGTCGCTCTTGGCCAGCTCACTGCCCACATAGGCAC
>RGEP01000515.1 GCA_009918225.1 Betaproteobacteria bacterium
GCAGCGCCCAGGCCTGCAGCGTGCCCGATCGTGGACCGGATCGATTGCATCGTCGATCTCCTCAGTAGACCTGAACGTTGAACACTTCGCCGCTGTCGGCCAGGCGCCACGACTGGATCGCGTTGTTGTGATAGATGGACCGGGTGCCCCGCACCTCGCGCAGCTGGTTGATGCGCGGCTGCACATGACCGGTTTCATCGATCGCTCGGCTTTGCAGGATGGCGGGGGAGCCGTCCCAGACCCAGTCGAAATTGAAGCGGGTGAGCGCCTTGGGCAGCACCGGGCTTTCGAGCCGCGCTTCGCGCCAGTTGCGGCCACCGTCCACCGATACATCGACCCGCCGGATGCGACCACGACCGGACCAGGCAAGCCCGGTCACGTTGTAATAGCCCTTGTCGAGCAGCACCTGCCCCCCCGAGGGCGTGGTGATCACCGACTTCACTTCCTGGATGGACGTGAACTGGCGATGCGTGCCGTCGGGCATGAGGTCGACGTAATGCAGGACCTCGTCCTTGGTGTGCCAGGGTTGGTCGCCCACTTCAATGCGACGCAGATACTTCACCCAGGACACACCCTGTACGCCCGGCACCACCAGGCGCAGCGGATAGCCATTTTCGGGCCGCAGCATTTCGCCATTCATGGCCCAGGCCACCATCACATCATCGAGCGCGCGCTCCATCGGGATGGTGCGGGTCATTGACGAGCCATCGGCCCCTTCGGCGAGCACGTACTTGCCGTGCTTCAGATCGGCGCCGCACATCTCGAGGAGCGTGGACAGCAGCACGCCGGTGTATTCACTGCAGGACAACATGCCGTGCGAATACTGCACGGTGGGCACCGCCACATTGGCCCATTCCATGCCGGTGTTGGCACCGCACTCGATGAAGTGGATGCGCGAGACGGCGGGCAGCCGCATCAGATCATCCATGGTGAAGACCTTCGCTTCGCGCACCAGGCCATTCACCATCAGCCGATGCTGGCTGGGGTCGATGTCCCACCACCCCTGGTGGTGGCGCTCAAAGTGCAGGCCGTTGGGGGTGATGATGCCGAACAGGCCCTGAAGCGGCGTGAAGCTCACGGACGCAGCCGACACCCGGGTGAGGCCCGGGCTTTCGCGGCGCTGCAAACCCTTTTCCCATTTGGATGGCAGGCCATAGCCGCGCGCGGCAACCG
>RGEP01000516.1 GCA_009918225.1 Betaproteobacteria bacterium
CCGCCTTCGACCAGCGCGCGCATGTTGATGCCATGCTCGGTGCCGCAATCGTCTTCGGTGACCACCAGGTCCTGCGTCACGTCCACCAGGCGGCGCGTGAGGTAGCCCGAGTTCGCGGTCTTCAGCGCCGTGTCGGCCAGGCCCTTGCGGGCGCCGTGCGTGGAGATGAAGTACTGCAGCACGTTCAGGCCTTCGCGGAAGTTCGCGGTGATCGGCGTCTCGATGATCGAGCCATCGGGCTTGGCCATCAGGCCGCGCATGCCGGCCAGCTGGCGGATCTGCGCTGCAGAGCCGCGCGCACCCGAGTCGGCCATCATGTAGATCGAGTTGAAGGATTCCTGCTCGACTTCCTTGCCGTGGCGGTCGGTCACCTTCTCCTTGCGCAGCTGGTCCATCATCACCTTGGACACGGCGTCACCGGCCTTGCCCCAGATGTCGACCACCTTGTTGTAGCGCTCACCGGCGGTCACCAGTCCCGAGACGTACTGCTGCTCGATGTCCTTCACCTCTTTCTCGGCCGCCTCGATGATGCGGTGCTTTTCCTGCGGCACCAGCATGTCGTCGATGGCAATCGAGATGCCTGCGCGCGTGGCCAGGCGGAAGCCGTTTTGCAGCAGCTTGTCGGCAAACACCACCGTCTCCTTCAGGCCGCACTTGCGGAACGAGACGTTGATCAGGCGCGAGATTTCCTTCTTCTTGAGCGCCTTGTTGATGTTGGCAAACGGCAGGCCCTTGGGCAGGATCTCCGACAGCAGCGCGCGGCCGGCCGTCGTCTGCACCACCGAGGTGGAGGGCACGAACTCGCCGCTGGTCTTGTCCTTGTTCCACTCGGTCAGGCGCACGTTGATCTTCGCGGTGAGCTCGACCTCGCCGGCGTCCAGCGCGCGCTGCACTTCACCGACGTCGGCGAAGACCATGCCCTCGCCCTTGCCGTTGATGCGCTCGCGGGTGGTGTAGTACAGGCCCAGCACCACGTCCTGCGACGGCACGATGGACGGCTCGCCGTTGGCGGGGAACAGCACGTTGTTGGAGGCCAGCATCAGCGTGCGGGCTTCCATCTGCGCTTCCACCGACAGCGGCACGTGCACGGCCATCTGGTCGCCGTCGAAGTCGGCGTTGAAGGCGGCGCACACCAGCGGATGCAGCTGGATAGCCTTGCCTTCGATCAGGATC
>RGEP01000517.1 GCA_009918225.1 Betaproteobacteria bacterium
CCGCACATGCCATCGAGCCCTTGGCCGACCGGGGCCTGATCACCGCAGCCCAGTGGGGCTCGGTGTCGCCGCCGGAGGCGGCTTACCGCTCGCGCCGTCACCAGGCCATCACCGGATTGACCGTTCACCACCAAGGTGAAACCTGGCAAGCCGGCGCCGACGTGGCCGCCTATCTGCGCCGCCTGCAGCAGTGGTCGCGCCGCGAGCGGGCCTGGGTGGATGTGCCCTACCACTACATCGTCGCGCCTGATGGTGCGGTCTACGCGGGGCGAGACCCGCAATGGGCGGGCGACAGCAACACCGACTACAACACCCTGGGCGAGCTGCAGGTCATGCTGCTGGGCAATTTCGAAGAACAGCAGCCCAGCCCCGCGCAGCTCCAGGCCACGGCCAGGCTCTTGGGCCAGTTGTTGGCCCTGCACGGGCTGGCACCCGATCGCATCCGGGCCCACCGGCACCACACCACGCAGACGGTGTGTCCGGGCGAGACCTCGCTGTCGGGCGTGACCTTCATCAGTGTGCCCGGTGCGGTGGGCGTCAGCGGCTTTCACTATTGGCAGATCATGCTGGGGCATCTGCTGGGCTACGCCCTGGTGGCCTGGGTCTTGTTGCCCCTGTACTACCGCTTGGGGTTGGTCTCCATCTACGGTTGGATCGAAGACCGCTTGGGCCCTTCGGCCCTGCGCATGGCCGCGGGCTTCTTCATCTTGTCGCGCACCTTGGGCGCCACGGCGCGCCTGTATTTGGTGGTTCGCATCCTGCAGGATGTCATCCTGGAGCGGCTGGGCTTGTCCTTCGGGGTGACGGCCGCGGTGATGGTGCTGATGATCTTGCTGTACACCTGGCGCGGCGGTGTGAAGACCATTGTGTGGACCGACACGCTGCAGACCGCGGGCATGCTGTTTGGCTTGGGGGCTTGCATCGTCTTCATCTTGCAGGCCTTGGACCTCAGCGGCTGGCAGGCCTTGATGCAGATGCAGGAACAGGGCCTGTCGCGGGTGTGGGGCACCGAGCCCGCTGCCAAGGAGTACTGGCTCAAGCAACTCCTGGCCGGTGCGGCCATTGCCATCGCCATGACGGGCATGGACCAGGAGATGATGCAGAAGAACATTTCGGTGCGCACCCTGCGGGGCTCGCAGCTGAACATGTTGTGCATGGCGCTGGCGATGTC
>RGEP01000518.1 GCA_009918225.1 Betaproteobacteria bacterium
ACCAGGCCATACCACACCGAGGCCTCGAAGCCGGGGTAGCCGCTTTCGGCAATGGTGGGCACGTCGGGGAAGATGGCGGTGCGGTTGGGGCTGAGCACGGCCAGCACCTTGAGCCGGCCGCTGCGCACATGCGGCAGCACCTCCAGCGCATTGACCGCCACCAGCGGCAGCTGACCGCCGATCACGTCGGTAATCGCCGGCGCGCCGCCGCGGTAGGGAATGTGCTGCAGGCCCAGGCCGGCGCGTGCGGCAAACAGCTCGATGGCCATGTGCGGCGTCGAGCCGTTGCCCGGCGAGGCAAAGGCGATGCTGCCCGGTTTGGCCTTGGCCGCCTCGACCAGCTTGGCGATGGTGCCAAAGGGCACGCTGGTGTTGGCGGCCAGCACCACCGGCACACGACCGATGAGCGAAATCGGCGCCAGGTCGCGCTCGGGGTCGAAGGGCGCGGGCTGGTAGAGCGCCGGATTGGCCGCCAGCGCGTTGGCCGCCATCATCAGCGTGTGGCCGTCGGGCGACGCCTCGATCACGGACTTGACCGCGATGTTGGTGCCGGCCCCGGGCTTGTTCTCCACCACCACCGGTTGACCCAGACTGACGGACAGACTTTGCCCGAGGGTGCGGGCCACGATGTCCACCGCGCCCCCCGGCGCATAGCCCACCACCACCTTGATGGGCTTGGTGGGGTAGGCCTGCGCCTGCGAGCGCGTCGCAACCGTGGCACCTGCTGCCCACGTCACCGCGGCAGTCACGCGGGTCAGCAGTTGACGACGCGTCGTGTCAGCCCGCCCGTGGGCTTGTCCGGTAGCCTGGGGTTGCCCGTTTGAATGGTGTGTCAACGTCTTGCCCTCAATCGATGTAGCGCAAGCCTGCTTTTTCGAGCGGCTCACGCATCTTGTACATGTCCAGGCCCAGCACGCCGGACGCCAGTTTGTTGCGCTTGTCGCCCTCATTGGCCTCACGCGCCAGCGCAGTCTCCAGCGTCTTGGCCGCCATGGCCTTGGGTACGCACACCACGCCGTCGTCATCCGCCACGATCACATCACCCGGTTGCACGCTCATGCCAGCGCACACCACGGGGATGTTGACCGACCCGATGGTGGCCTTGATGGTCCCCTTGCTGCTGATGGCCTTGCTCCACACAGGGAAACCCATCTCGGTCAGCGTCTTGACG
>RGEP01000519.1 GCA_009918225.1 Betaproteobacteria bacterium
CGGTCCACATTCAAGGTCATGGACACCAGGGTGTAATAGCCATTGACGGCGATCAGGTCCATCACACCGCGCTCGCCAAATTGCTGCAAGGCGCGTGCATAGGTGGCGTCACTGACCCGGCGGGTCTGGTGCAATTCACGGGAGAAGTCATACACGATTTCCTCATCTGGCTGCATCCCGGTGGGTCGCTTGCCTTCGGCGACCGCCTGTGCCACCTGCGGGTTCAGCCCGGCTTGCATGGCCAGGCGGTGATGGGCGTACCACTCATACTGCGACGTCCACTCGCGGGCGGTGATCAAAATGGCAAACTCATTGAGCCGAGGCCCCAACGAACTTTTGAAACGGATGTACGTGCCCAACTGCTGAATGGGGTCAGCAGACTCGGGACTGCGCAACCACACATTGAACGGGCTGCCCACGCTGTTGCCGCTGTTGGCGGCGCTGCCGCTGACCGTAGCACGCGGTCCAGACCGAATTTTGTCCGCCACCTCGCGCTGGGCGGGGGTCATTTCATCGAGTGTCAGCACTTTGAAACGACGACCCGATTCTTGCGCCTGCACGGGGAGGTCAACCGCCGTCAAGGCCATCGCCACGGCACAAGCCACCACGGGTGATTTCATCGGGTTGAGTTTGGACACGCATATCTCCTGATTAATAGGTGGTTTGTTGGGCGAATATAAAACAAAAACCCGCGAAGAACCTTCGCGGGTTTTACATCATTCAGTTCACCCTATACCGGCCAAATAGCCGGTGGAGCAATTATTTAATCAATGCGGAATCCAGCGTGCCGGCTGTTTTCAGGGCCTGAACCCACACTGGAGCCTTGCCACGGCCGGTCCAGGTTTGATCGGGGTGGGCGGGATTGCGGTACTTGGGAGCCACCTTGCCGCGGGGACCGGAGGATTTACCGGCAGCACGCGCTGACTTGGCCTTGGCAGGCTTGCCGCCGCCCAGGGCCTTGGCGATGTCGCTGGCCGTTAAACCAGCGTCACGGGCCAGTTGCACAATTTTGGCCAAGGCCTTGTCGTGGGTGCGAGCCATCAGCGCTTTTTCGCGCTTTTCCAGTGCCTCACGTTCTTTGCGGAGTTTAGCCAATTGGGATGCAACGGTAGTCGCCATGAGAAAGTCCTGAATAAATTAAAAACTCGATTTTATATCATTTAATATAAAA
>RGEP01000520.1 GCA_009918225.1 Betaproteobacteria bacterium
TGCCCAACATCGACTGGTTGATCGGCGATGCCGTGGTCACCCCGCCCGAGGACGATGCGCTCTGCAGTGAACGGGTGGCACGCCTGCCCGGCGTGGTGTTTTGCTTCGCTCCCGAGACCGACTACCCCTTGCCGAATTGGGATGCGCCCGAGTTTCTCGCCCGGCCCATCACGTTCGGCTCGTTCAACAACGTGCCCAAGCTCACGCCGCGCACGCTCGCGCTGTGGGCGCGCGTGTTGTCGGAAGTGCCGGGGTCGCGACTGGTGCTGAAGGCGCCGAGCTTTGGTGACCCTGGCGCGGTGCGTGCCTTCAGCCAGCGCCTGGCTGCGCTCGGCGTTGATTCTGCGCGGGTGGAATTCCGCGGCCCGGTAGGCCTTGACCTGATGATGGCCGAATACGCCGACATCGACATCGCGCTCGACCCAACGCCCTACAACGGCGGCACCACCAGCCTGCAGGCGATGTGGATGGGCGTGCCGGTGCTGACGCTGTATGGCCAGCACTTTGTTTCGCGCATGGGGGCCAGTTTCATGCGCGCGGCGCGCCTGCCCGATTGGGTGGTGACCAACGAAGACGACTATGTGCGCATGGCCCGCTGCATGGCAGCCGACCGCCGGGCGCTTCTGCAGTTGAAGCGCGCGCTGCGCGGCCGGTTGCGCGCGCTGCCCGACTGGGATGTGGTAGCGCACACGCGGGCGATGGAGGCCGCGTTCGAGCGCATGCTCAACCTCCCACCTGGGCCGGGGAAGCGTGCAGTTGCAATCCAAGTGCAGAAATAACCTTCATGATCGTCGCGAACTCGGGGTTGCCGTCAGCCGAGAGAGCCTTGTAGAGGCTCTCTCGGCCCAACCCCGCGTCGCGGGCGATCTGACTCATGCCTTTTGCGCGTGCAATATCACCGAGCGCGGCGGCAATCAGTGCAGAGTCCCCTTCTTGAAGCGCTGCTTCCAAATAGGCTGCCATGTCCTCGTCGGTGATCAGGTGCTCGGCGGGATCCCAGATGCGTGTCTTGGCTTTGGGCATGGTCACGACTCCTTCAAATCTTTTGCCAATGCCTTGGCGTTGCGGATGTCCTTGTCCTGAGTGGACTTGTCTCCTCCAGCCAGCAAGACAATCACGACCTCGCCGCGCTGGATGAAATAGACCCGGTATCCGGGCCCGTGATCAACC
>RGEP01000053.1 GCA_009918225.1 Betaproteobacteria bacterium
CTTCGTGTTGAGGTAACCGTCGAAGGTTTCGCTGCCGCCTTCGCTGCCCATGCCGCTGTCGTTGATGCCACCAAAGGGCGTTTCGGCCAGGGCCAGTCCCAGGTGGTTCACGCTGACCATGCCCGCGGCCAAGCCGGTGCTCAGCTCATGGGCGTTGTGGTTGGAGCGGGTAAAGACATACGAGGCCAAGCCGTAGGGCAGGGCATTGGCGCGCTGCAGCGCTTCATCGATGGTCTTGAAGCGAATCATGCCGGCCACCGGACCAAAGGGCTCTTCATGCAGCAGCCGCGCGTTGTCGGGCAGGTCGGCCACCACGGTGGGCGCGAAGAAATTGCCCACCCCCGGGATGGGCGCACCCCCCACCAAGATGCTGGCGCCACGCTCGCGCGCGTCGTCGATGAAGCCGGCCACGGCGCCGACCCGGCGGGCCTGGGCCAGCGGGCCCATTTGCGTGCCATCGGCCAAGCCGTCGCCCACCTTCAAGCTGCCCCGCGTTGCGGAACTTGTAGCCCACCATCAGGGCCACGGCGGCGTCCACATCGGCGTCGTCGCACACGATCACTGGCGCATGCCCGCCGAGCTCCATGGTGCTGCGCTTCATCAGCGAAGAGGCCTTGGCGGCCAGCATCTTGCCCACGGCGGTGGAGCCGGTGAAGGTGATCTTGCGCACCACCGGGCTTTCGATCAGGTGCGTGGACACCTCCGACGGCACGCCCCACACCACATTGAGCACGCCCTTGGGCAGCCCCGCGTCATGGAACAACTGGGCAATGGCCTGCACCGCGCTGGGCGCGTCTTCGGGTCCCTTGAGAATCACGCTGCAGCCCGCACCCACAGCCGCAGCCACCTTGCGAATGGCCTGGTTGAAGGGGAAGTTCCAGGGCGAGAAGGCGGCCACCACGCCCACCGGCTCGCGCAGCACGGTTTGCCGAACGGCGGGATTGCGCGCCGGGATCACACGGCCATAGATGCGGCGGCACTCTTCGGCATGCCACTCGGCATGCTCGGAACAGAACATCACCTCGCCCACGCTTTCGGCCAGCGGCTTGCCCTGGTCAAGCGTGATGCCGCGGCCAATGTCTTGTGCACGGGCCCGGGCCAGTTCGCCGACTTTGCGCAGCACCTGGCTGCGCTCGATGGGTGAACTCTTCTTCCAGGATTCAAAAGCGCGCGCGGCTGCGGCCAGGGCGCGGTCCAGGTCTTGCGGCGTGGCGTGCGGCAACTGGGCAATGACCTGGCCGGTTGCCGGGTTCAGGATGTCTTGGGTAGGGCGTCCACCGCCTTGGATGAATTCACCGTCGATGTACAGGCTCAGCTGGGGATAGGTCACAGATTCAGTCCTTGCTCGAACAAAAAAACGGTTTACGGTATCAGAACGGTGCGGCCCACCACACGGCCGTGGTGCAGGTCTTCCATCGCCGCGTTGGCCTGTGCCAGCGGCCGGCGGGTCACGGGGATGGGCGCCATGCCGCTGCGCCGAGCCAGGGCCACGAGTTCCTGCAACTCGGTGAGCGTGCCCACGTAACTGCCTTGCAGCGTGAGCGGCCGCATGGGAATCACCGGCAGCGCCAGGTTGAGGTCGCCCCCCATCAGGCCGCAAATCACGGTGTGCCCGCCGCGGGCGCTGCAGGCCATGGCCAGGCTCACCGTGGGTGTGGCACCCACCAGGTCGAGCACCGCACGTGGCGCGTGCGTCCACGGCCAGCAGGGCGCCAGCGGCCAGGGCGGCTTCGCGCTTCAAAGGGTCCAGGTCGACCACGATGGCCCCTTTGCCACCCAAGGCCTTGAGCACTTCAATGGCCATCAGGCCCAGGCCGCCCGCACCGATGATCACCACCGGGTCGGTGTGGATGCGATCTCCGAACTTCTTCAAGGCGCTGTAGGTGGTCACGCCGGCGCAGGCCAAGGGCGCGGCTTGCGCGGGGTCCAGGCCTTCAATGTCCACCAGGTAGCGCGGGTGCGGCACCACCACATACTCGGCAAAGCCGCCCGGCCGGGCCACGCCCAGCGCCTGCGGCTTGATGCAGATGTTTTCTTCGCCGCGCTTGCAGGCCGCGCACTCGCCACAACCGATCCAGGGGTGCACCAAGGCGACACGGCCCAAGCGTGCTGCTTCCCCCAGGGCGGCTGCGGCGGGGCCCGCCCCCACCACCTCGCCGACGATCTCATGGCTGAGGGTCAGCGGAGGCTTGATCCCACGTTCGGCCAGCGTCAGCTTCTTGCCGCCCCCCAGGTCGTAGTGGCCTTCCCACAGGTGCAGGTCGGTGTGGCACACACCGGCGGCCTGCACCTTGATCAGCACTTCGGTGCCCGTGGGCTCGGGGATGGGCTTGTCTACCAGTTCCAGGGGCTGTCCATGGTGAAGCACGCAGTAGCAACGCATTCAGGTTCCTTGCTGAAGATGAAAGGGAGGTTGAGGGCAGGGGCCAGCTGGAGGCAGCGCTTGAAGCAATCAGGCGGCGGTTTAGACCGAACGTGGCGCCAGCCAGTCGTTCAAGGCCGGCCACATGCGCAGCTCGGCACCGCGACCGGCCACCAAGCCCACATGTCCGCCCTTGAGAATCAGTTCTTGTTTGTCGGTGCTGCCCACGCGCTGCACCAGGTCGCGCGAGGAGGCGTAGGGGGTGATGTGGTCTTCCTGCGCCAACAGGTGCAGGAAGGGCACGCGGATGGCCGAGAGTTGCGCACGCTTGCCGCCCACCGTCCAGCCTTGCTGCACCAGTTGGTTGCCGCGAAGGAAGTCGCGCACCATTTGCCGGAACACGCCGCCGGGGAAGGGGATGTTGTCGGTCTCCCATTTGCCCATGCGCAGGTTGCTGCGCACCACCTCGGTGTGCTCGGCGTGGTTGAGCAGGTTGGCCGCGCCGGCCAGCTTGCCGAAGGGGCGCAGCGCGCGCAGGGCGTTTTGAACCCATTCGGCGGGCACGTTGCCGTGTTCAGCCAACAGGGCTTCTTCGTCAAAGTCCGGCCCCATCCACGCCTTGAGCGACTCCAGGCCATCGGCATTGACCGGCGTGGCCATGCACACCAGGTTCTTGAGCATGGGCGCGCCCAGGCTGGCCCACAAGACAGCGAGCAGGCCCCCGATGCAGTAACCGATCACCGACAGTTGAGATTGCCCGCTGTGCTGCAGCACCTGTTGCACGCAGGCCGGCAGCCGGTCTTGCACATGGTCTTCCAGGGTCAGGTGGCGGTGTTCACGGCGCGGCCGGCCCCACTCGATCATGTAGACGTCAAAGCCCTGGCGCACCAGGTACTCCACCATGCTTTGGCCAGGCACCAGGTCCAGGATGTAGGGTTGGTTGACCAGGGAGGTCACGATCAACACCGGCACGCGGTACACGCTGTCGCACTGCGGCCGGAAGTGGTGCAGCTTGAGTGTGCCCCGGGCATAGATCGTGTCTTTGGGCGTGGCGCCCATGGGCCCGGTCAGCTGCGCAAAGTCGGTGGCCGGCAGCCCCATGCGTTCCAGCGTGCGCTGCACGGGGTTGAGCAGCCGTACACCCGCGGCGGGCTGGGGGCTGTGGGCCGGCTGGCTCATCCCACGGCCTTGGCTGGCTTGCGGTTGCGTGCTGGCGCTGCAGGGCTCACGCGTGCCGTGCTGGGCTGCTGCGCCAGGGCCAGCGCCAGTTGCGACACGGCGGCCGCCAACTGTGCCAGCCCGTCTTCCAGGCGACCCATGCGCTCGTCCAGGGCTTCGATGTCGCTGCGCGAAGGCAGGTTGGCCGCCGCCAGTGAGGCCTGCGCCCACTCCGAGAGCTGGCGGTGGGCCAGCTGCATTTCGCTGAGCTGTCGGTTCAGCGAGTCGCCCACCCGCTCGTCCTTGAGCAGCTGCGATGTGGGGGCTGTTGTGGCGGTGGTGGCGGTTGATGCTGGTCGGCCGTGCCGCTGGCCTCACCCCGGGCGCGTGTCTTGCTCAAGCGGTTCTCCTCAGGCCTTCAAGATGGTGCGGCCGCGGATGCGACCGGCCCGCAAGTCTTCGAGCGCTTGCGTGGCGCTGGCCAAGGGCTGCGTGCCCAGGGGCAGGTCGGGCAAGGCGCCGGTCTTGGCGATGTTCATCAACTCCTGCATTTCCTGCAGGCTGCCCACATAGGAGCCGGTCACGCTGACCGCCTTCATCGACACCATGGCGGGCACGATGGGGGTGGAGCCGCCGAACAAGCCCACGCAGATCAGCTTGCCCGCTTTGCGCAGCGCCCCAAAGCCGAAGTTGAAGCTGGATGCGGCGCCCACGAAGTCCACCGCAGCGGCCACGCCACCGGTTGCCTTGAGCAGGGCCTTGAGCGCGCCTTCTGCGCTGGGGTCGATCAATTCACCCGCGCCCGCTTCGCGTGCGATGTCCCACTTGCTGTGGTCCAACTCCACCACGATGGGAGCCACACCGAACATCTGGCGGGCCAGGCGGATGCCCGACAGGCCCACGCCGCCGGCGCCGATGATGAGCAGCGGGTCTTTCGGTCCGAGGGTGCCCACCTTCTTGAGGGCGCTGTAAGCGGTCAGGCCCGAGCACGCGTAGGTGCAGGCTTGTTCTTCGGCCAGGCTGCCGTAGTCGAGCAGGTACTTGGCATGGGGCACCACGGTGTGCGTGGCAAAGCCGCCGTCGCGGTGGATGCCCAGGGCGCGTGGGCTGTTGCACAGGTGCTCGCTGCCCGCCGCACACAAGCTGCATTCACCGCAACCGATCCAGGGGAAGACCACGCGACGGTCGCCGACCTTCACGCCCACCGCGTCGGGGCCCACGGCCACCACCGTACCGGCGATCTCATGGCCCAGGGTCCGCGGCGGCTTGACGGTGCGGGTCATGTCCAGCTTCACCTCGTTGCCAAGGTCAAAGTAACCATCGTGCAGGTGCACGTCGCTGTGGCACACGCCGCAGCTGCCCACGCGCACCACCACTTCGGTGCCTTGGGGGGTGGGAATGTCGCGCAACACCTGCGCTAAAGGACGGCCGAACGATTCGACCTGGTAGCTGGTCATGGACATGGTGGGGTCTCCTGGTTTTGTTTTCTCTTTTGGTGCGGTGATGGATCAGCCGCTGAATTCGATGGCGCCGTCGGGCAGCAGGTACAGCACCAAGGCACGGCCGTTGCGGACCGTGGGGCGGTGGGCGGTGCCCGGCGGACACACCAACCACCCGGCGCCGTGGTGGTCGAAGGTGGCCCCGTCGTCCAAAGGCATGATCAGGTCGATTTCGCCGTGGGGATGGCGGTGGTGGGGGCCTGCAATATCGTGCATATCCACGACATCGACCGAGAAGCCATGGAGCTCATCGCTGGGCTTGAAGGGTCGGCTGAAGCGGATGCCGTGCCGGTACACACCGCTGGACCGCCCCTTGTGGGAGGGGGTTGAGCGCTTGGTGTACTTCGTGCTGTTCCCGGTCCTGCTGTTCACCGCCATTGCCCGAAGCCCGCTGAACCTCGCCAGCGATCTGCCCCTGATGGGTGCGGGCTTGTGTGTCACCCTCATGGGGGCAGCCCTGGCCCTGGCCCTGGGAATGTGGCCAGGCGTGTCTGCCGCGCACCACGCTGGCGGCGCGCAGGTGGCCTTTCGCTTCAACTCTTACGTCGCCCTGGCCCTGGCCGATCGCCTGGGCGGGGCTGCGGGCGTGGCGTCCATGGCGCTGATCATTGCCGTGACCGTGCCCGTGGCCAATGTGGCAGCGGTGTGGCCGATGGCACGCCATGGTGGCCAAGGGCTCTTGAAGGAGCTGTTGCGCAACCCGCTGATTCTGGCCACCGTCTCGGGTCTGCTGGCCAATGCCTTGGGTGTGAAGCTGCCGGATGTGCTGCAGGTTACCGGACAGCGCATGGGCGCGGCAGCCCTGGCCCTGGGCCTGATGGCTGTGGGGGCAGGCCTGCGTCTGGGCGCCTTGGGCGACGCACCCCGCTTGGCGGCTGCGCTGCTGTCCATTCGGCACGCGCTGCTGCCAGCCTTCACCCTGTTTGTTCTGATCGCCTGGCTGCCCCTTCCGCCGGCCCAACAAGCGGTGTTGATGGCCTTTGCCGCCATGCCCACGGCCAGCAGCGCCTATGTGTTGGCGGTGCGCATGGGCGCGCAGGCACCCTATGTGGCCGGCCTTGTGACCGTGTCCACAGGGCTGGCGATGGTGGGGATGCCGGTGTGGCTGATGGCGCTGCGCGCGCTGGCTTAAGCCGCCTGGGGGTTCAGCACGAAGTCGAACTCCAGCAAGTAGCTCCCGTCGTCTTGTTGGCGCCAATCGCAGACCAGCGAAGGCCGCACACCGAAGACGGCGTCGGAATCCAGGTACGCGCTGTCAGCCCGAAACACATGGGTGATGAGGGTCTCGTAGCCGGGGGCCTGAACCATGAAGTGCAGGTGCGCGGGCCGCCACGGGTGGCGCGCGGTGGCCTTGAGCATTTGGCCCACGGGACCGTCGTGTGGGATGGCGTAGGGCACGGCCACGATGGATCGGAAGTCAAAGCGCCCGTGTTCATCGGCTTGAACCACGGCGCGCGCCTGGGCGTGGCCCAGGTCCGGGCGCTGCACGTCATAGAGCCCTTCCTCATCAGACTGCCACACATCCAACAGTGCGCCGGCGATGGGCTCGCCTTTGAGGCCCAGGACGCGCCCACGGACCAGGCAGGGCGTGCCCCTGGCGCCTTGGGCCACATCGCCGCCCCGCTCCACCTGCGGCGCGCCGTCCACATGAAAGGGCCCGAAGACGGTGGCCTCGGTGCACCCGGCGGGTTTGTTCTGGTTCAAGGCCACGGTCAGCATCGACAGGCCCAAGGTGTCAGACAGCAGGATGAACTCTTGGCGCTTGTCGTCGGTGATGTGGCCACAGCGGGTGAGGAAATCGATGCCGGCAAACCATTCGGCTTCGGTGAGCTTGACCTCCTGCGCGAACGCATGCAGGTGCCGCACCAGGCTGACCATGATCTCGCGCAAACGCGGGTCGGGGGTGTCGGCAAAACTCTGGATGACCGATTGGGTGATGTCCTCAGGCTTGAGTGCGCGCATGGGCTGGTTCCTCGAGTAGGCCCCGCTGGCTGGGGCTGCATGCGGACTGTAGCCAAGGCCGTTGACCCGAACATGCCCGTGCCTGAACGGGACCGGGGGACTGGATCTGAACCCCAGGCCTTGGTGGGGCTTGATCGGGCTCAGGCGGGCTCAAGCAGGCTCAAACATGCTCAAGCAGGTTTAAGGAGTCTGAATGCGCAAGAACCGAAGATCGGCCAAATCGCTGGGCCACTGCACCGCGCTCACCGGCTTGACCATCACCCAGGTCACGGTTCTGCGGAACAGCGGCAACATCGGCAGGTCGTCGGTGGCCAGGCGCAGGGCCGTGGTCACCAGGGCCCTGCGGCGGGTGAGGTCCACTTCGTTGCGCACCGCTTCAATCAACTGATCGAGCTCCGGGTTGCGGTAGCGCCCTGCGTTGTAGTTGCCCGCGCCTGCAGGGCCGTAGCTGTGCAGCAAGGCATTGAGGCTGAAGTACGCATCGGGTGTGGGCGACCAGCCAAACTCGGCCAGGCTCACCTGCGCGGCGGTGAGCTTGGGGAAGAAGGTGCTGGTGGGCTCGGTGCGCAGTGTCACGCGGATGCCCACCTGGCTGAGCATGGCCGCCACGGCCTGGCAAACCGCCTCGCGCCAGCTGATGTTCACGCAGGTCATGGCCACGCTGAAGCCCTGTGGATAGCCTGCCTGCGCCAGCAGCGCGCGGGCCTTTTCCGGGTCATGGGCGTAGGGGCGGTCGAGCTCAGGCAAGCTGCCGTCGACCATGGGCGACAGCAAGGCGCCGCTGGGCTGCGCATAGCCGCGCATCACCTTTTCACTCAACGCCCGCAGATTGATCGCGTGGGCCACCGCCTGTCGCACCCTGCGGTCCTTGAACGGGTTGCGACCCTTGATGTCGCTGCCGGGCAGCTCGTCGCGTGCCTGGTCGAAGACCAGGTACTGCTGCCCAATGTCCGGGCTGCGCATCACCTTCAGCCGGGGATCGCGCTCAAGCCGGGCGATGTCTTGAAAGGGTGGGTCGAACACGAGGTCCACCTCGCCCGACACCAGGGCGGCCACGCGGGTGGCATCCGAGCGGATGGTGGTGAACTCCACCTGGCGCACATTGCCGTGGCGCGACTCTTTCCAGCCCCACCAAGCCTCGTGGCGTACCAGCACGGTGCGCACATCAGGCTCGTAGCGCTGCAGCCGAAACGGCCCGGTGCCATTGGCGTTGCGCGCAGCATGGGTTTCTTGCTTGGCACCGAAGTCCTGCGCGGCCATTACGCCGTGCTGCTCGCTCCAGCGCTTGCTCATCATGCCCACCAGCCAAAGCTTCTCCGGGAACACCGCGTCAGGCGCGGCCAGCTGCACCTCCACCGTGAGCGGGTCGATGCGGCGAGCGGCCTTGACGCCATCCAGCTGAAACGATCGCCGTGAGTTCGGACCCAAAGCCCGCTCAATGCTGAAGGCCGCGTCATCAGCGGTAAAGGGACTGCCGTCGTGAAAGGTCACGCCGGGGCGCAGTTGGAATCGCCACACCGTGGGGCTGGGGTTGCTCCAGGCCACAGCCAGCGCCGGTTCAACGCGGTACTGCGCATCGCGCGACACCAAAGACTCGTAGATCTGGTTGGTGATGCGCGTGTGGTACAGCAGCGCCAACGCATGCGGGTCAAAGGTTTGCGGGTCGTAGGCGCTGGCCAGCTTGACGCTGCCGGCCTTCACATCCAGGGCCAGGGCTGGGGCGCTGATCGCGAGTGCTGCAGCCGCTGCCGCAGCCCACAGTTGGCTCCCCGACCTGGGCTCGAACCAGGGACCTACGGATTAACAGTCCGGCGCTCTACCGACTGAGCTATCGGGGAACTGCTGCAAGCCTCACAGTATAGCGTGTTTTTTACAGCCGAATCGAGACCCCAGCCCGCAGGGTGCGCACCGCCCCGGGGTACAGGTAGGCATGGCCGAACTGGTAGGGGGCCTCTCGCCAGTAGCGGCGGTCGCTGAGGTTGTCCACACCCAGCAACCACTGCAGGCGCGAGCCGGCAGGCTCAAAGGTCAACACGGCATCGGCGCGCGTCCAAGCCGGGATGGACACGCTGTTGTCGGGCAAGACATAACGCGAGCCTTCGTGGCTGATCACGCCCTGCAGGGCCAAGCCGGGCACGGCCGTCGGCGTCCAACGGGCGCGCGCGCGCAAGACCTGATCGGGCACATTCGTGGGGGCCTTGCCGTTGAGCGCGGGCTCAACGGTGCTGCCCCGGCGTTGCGCGTCAAGCCAAGTGCCTTGCACACCCCATTGCCAAGCTGTTGCGGCCCACTGCAGCCCGGCTTCCAGGCCCTGGTGTTGGACCTCACCATCCAGGCGACCGGTGCAGGGCGACAGACCCAAGTTGGCGCAGGCATCAAGGTTGGTGGTGGGCCGGGTGATGCGAAACCAGGTCGCCTGCCACTGCAAGCCGCGGCCGGTGAGCGAGGCAGGCCCCCCGCGCAGGCCCACTTCTTCTTGCACCGACTTCAACACGGGCAAGCCTTGTCCGGCATTGGTGTACTGGCTGGGCCGGTTGGGCACCACTTGCGATTCAGCGCCTTC
>RGEP01000521.1 GCA_009918225.1 Betaproteobacteria bacterium
CACGCTTTGGGTGGAGGTGGCCCGTGCGGGCTCCACCGCTTGGCTTCCTCCATCGTTGGGCTGCGGGCTCGTACCGTCCGAGGCGTCACTCCCAGCGGGCTCCGCAGAAGCCGTTACAGTGCCGCTCCCCGCGGCCGCCTCAGCCGGCAGGTGCTTCTTCATCTGCTGCACCAGCATGTCGGCCATGCCCATACCGCCGCGCTTGGCCATTTGCATGGCCACTTCCTTGTCGAACATGCCCTCGAAGGTTTCCAGGGCATGCGAATCCATCAGGTCACTTTTGATGGTGGCCTGGCGCATGGTGCGCATCATTTCCTGAAGGAACATCGACTCAAACTGCTGAGCGGCGGCGCGCAGCGCCGTTTCACTCTGGCCGTCTTCGCGCGCACGGCCCTTGAGCCCCTGCAGCCCCGCGAAGTCGTGGTAGCTGCTGGGTGACAGGGCGGCCGCTTGGGCGGCTGCAGCGGATGAATCCAGGGCCTTCATGGGTTCTTTTGGGCCTTAAATCACCATCAGCTCGGCGCGCAAGCTGCCGGCGGTCTTCAGGGCTTCCAAGATGGCAATCAAGGCAGATGGGCTGGCCCCGACCTGGTTAACCGCGTCCACAATGGATCGCAGGTCCACGCCTGGCTGGAACAGGAACATGGGCTTGTTGGGCTCCTGCACCGTCACATCGGCGTTTTGCACCGGTGTGGTCTGGCCAGGCGCCAAGGCGTTGGGCTGCGAAACTTCATTGGTCGCCGAAATGGCCACCGAAATCGTGCCGTGCGACACCGCTGCGGGTGACACCCGCACGTTGCTGCTGATGACGACGGTGCCCGTACGGGCGTTAACCACAACGCGGGCCGGTGGCTCTCCAGGCCTAACGTCAATGTTTTCGATGGCGCTCATGAAGGCCACCCGCTGGGTGACGTCCATAGGCGCCCGTACGGCCAGAGACAGGCCATCAATCGCCCGCGCCACATCACCGCCAAACTGGCGGTTGATCGCACTGACGATCGAGTTGGTGGTGGTGAAATCCTTGCGGTGTACGTTGAACACCACCTCAGCGGAGCGTTCGAACGGCGTCTCCACCATGCGTTCGACCGTAGCGCCTTCCGGAATCCGGCCTGAGGTGGGCACGCCAATCGCCACCTTCGAGCCAGCCGCAGCGGCGTCGATACCCGTCGC
>RGEP01000522.1 GCA_009918225.1 Betaproteobacteria bacterium
GACAAGAACCCGGATGCCTTCGTGGGCTTCACCTACCCGCCCGACACCATCCTGGCCAGCCGCCAGTCCAAGGAAATCGGCTTCAACCCGAAGATCTTCTATGCCTCGGTGGGCACGGCCTTCCCGCTGTACAAGAACGTCATGACGCCCGCCGGCGCCGAGGGCGTGATGGGCATGGGATCCTGGAACGGCAAGACCAGCCCGGGCGCCAAGGCCTACTTCGACGCCCACGTGGCCAGCCAGAAGAAGGAACCCGATCGCTGGGCTTCCGGCGCGTGTTGGGCTGGGCTGGAAATCCTCACCGCCGCGGTCAAGCAAGTGGGCCTGGACCGCAAGGCCATTCGCGACTACGTGGCCAACACCACGCACAAGACGATCATCGGCGACATCCGCTTCCAGGGCAGCGAGAACGTGGGCACCCCCGGCACCGTGGGCCAGTGGCAAAACGGTGAGTTCGAGGTGGTGTGGCCGGCGGCGCGCGCCACGGCCAAGCTCAATGCGAACAAGCCGGCCTGGAAGTAAATGACCCTGGGTGCCTGGCTCGAGCTCATCGGCTCGGGCCTGATCACCGGTGGTGTGTATGCGCTGGTCGCACTGGGGATGAACCTCCAGTACGGCCTCATGCGCATCCTCAACATTGCCCATGGTGAGTTCCTGATGGTGGGGGCCTACCTCACCTGGATGGCACACACCACCCTGGGCCTGAGTCCGGTGCTCATGATCCCCGTGGCCTTTGTGGTGCTGGGGGTGGCGGGCATGGCCATTCACTTCTTGTGCTTCAGGCGCTTGGTGAGCACCTCGCCCAACCTCGACATCTTCGAAGCCCGTGGGCTCATGGTCGCCTTCGGCCTGATGTTCCTGGTGCAAAACCTGGTGTCTTGGCTGTGGGGCGGCGACCTGCGGGGCTATGACTTCATGACCGAGCCGGTGAGCGTGGCCGGTGCACCTGTGGCGGGCAACAAGCTCCTGGTGTTTGTGCTGTCCCTGGTGTTCAGCTTGGGCATGCTGGCCCTGCTCAGGGCCACGCTCTTGGGCAAGGGTGTGCGGGCGCTGATGCAGTCTTCGGTGGGCGCGCAGTTGGTGGGCATCGACACCAAGCGGCTGCATCCCATGATGTTTGGCCTGGGCCTGGGTTTGTCCGGTGTGGCGGGCTGCTTGCTGTCGATGGCC
>RGEP01000523.1 GCA_009918225.1 Betaproteobacteria bacterium
GAGGTCAACGCTGTCGGCCTCAGCGCCCATTTTGCCGGCCAGCGCCTCCACCTGTTTCTGAAGCTCGACAGTTGGAAAGTCTGAGCGCCCCAGACCCTCTCCGAACATGCCCAGGTCAATGGCGTTGGGGTGGAGTCCAAAGTAGACCTGCGCGGGCTTCTGAGCATGCTCACAGGCCAGTTTTACGGCCATGTTGAAGACCGCCTCACGCGTGGGCATCTTGCCCTGGGTTCTGACGGACTCGCGTACAAGCGCCCTCAGCATCAGCGGAATCGCTTCGTAATCCTTGGCGCTCATCGGTTGCTCATCACCGGCCACCCGCGATGCCAAGCCCCAGCCTGCGCTTGGCGGGGCAAAGTCTGAAGTCAGCGACTCGGCCAAGATCTCGAGCCCTGACTCATAGTTGTCGAAACGACCGTGGGTACCGTCACCCAGCAAGAACTTTGCGATCGTTGCCCGGGCGATGGCATCGACTTCGGTTTCCGTGTACCCCAACACCGTGCGCTGGTCGTTCCCCGACGGCAACGTATTCATCATCCGGTCATCGAATGCCTTGATCACCTTAAGGCGATCCTCAGGGGTGTTCCTCAGGATGCTCTTGTCCAAGGCGCGGTTGATCGGGCTGTTTGCAGCTGCCGAACTGATGGCCCACTGGTCCGCTACTTGTCGGGTCTCTTTGGCTGATGCGGCTGCTCCGGCACGGTGTTTGGCAGCGATAAGGCCCTGATCGACTTCAGGATTGCGTGCTCCGATCAGGCGTTTGATCTGCTGCGCCAGCTGGTCCACATCCCGGTAGGCTTCGCTGATCTTGGTCTTGAGCGCATCAGCATCTGCCAGGTCGGACAGCGGTCTCGTTCCTGCATGCAGTGCATCACGGTGCAGCTCGGGAAGGCTTCGCAACTCCGGTACCCGGCTGACCAATTGCTTCCAACCCCATTGGCCGTGTTTACTCACGACGTTGGACTTGAGTTGCTCCTGCGCGAGCATGAACGCGCTGTCCGTGCTGATGTTTTCGCTTCGGATCGACTTGAAGCGGGCAAAGGGACCACTCGGACGCTCAGTCGACGGGATGGCCACCGGCTTCCCGGTCCGTTGCGCTGTGGCAATTCGGTCATAAAACTCAAGCGACTTGGCGATATCGGGGTTCGGCGGTGTTGCTGAGATTCGGCC
>RGEP01000524.1 GCA_009918225.1 Betaproteobacteria bacterium
GCGCGCCAGGCCATGGATGACCAGGCCCTCGCCGATGATGGCGCCCACCGTCATGCGCGGGTTCAAAGAGGCGAAGGGGTCCTGGAAGATGATTTGCATCTGCCGCGCCAGGGCACGCAGGCTGCTGCGGTCGGCAGCCGTGACATCCTGCCCATCGAAGACCACCTGACCCGAAGTGGGTTCGATCAGCCGCAGGATGCAGCGGCCCATCGTGCTCTTGCCGCAGCCCGATTCGCCCACCACCCCCAGGGTCTGCCCTTCCAGGAGATCAAAGGACACGCCATCCACGGCATGCACCTGACCGGTCGTTCGGCGCAGCAGCCCACTGCGCACCGGAAAGCGCTTGACCAGGTCGCGCACCTGCAGCAAGGGGCCCGCACTCATTGCACCACCTCGTCCAACACACAGGCCACCCGGTGTCCGGGGCTGAGTTCGCGCAGCGCGGGCGTGGCAGCCGAACACTCGGCGCGCGCATGCGGGCAGCGCGAAGCGAAGCGGCATCCCGGTCCGGGCTCGATCAGCTTGGGCACCGAGCCGGGGATGGCCTCCAGCCGCACCTTGTGCGGCAGGGCCGAGGAGCCGATGCGCGGAATCGATCGGATCAGGCCACGGGTGTAGGGGTGGCGGGGCTGCGCGAACAGCGCCTCTACCGGGGCTTCCTCCACCACTTGTCCGGCATACATCACCACCACGCGCTGGGCCACTTCGGCCACCACGCCCATCGCATGGGTGATCAGCATGATGGCCATGCCCATCTCGGCCTTCAACTCGGCCAAGAGGTCCAGGATCTGCGCTTGGATGGTCACATCCAGCGCGGTGGTGGGCTCGTCGGCAATCAGCAGCTGCGGCTTGCAGGCCAGGGCCATGGCAATCATCACCCGCTGGCGCATGCCGCCCGAAAACTGGTGCGGGTAGTCGCTAACCCGCTTTTCGGGCGTGGGGATGCGCACCAAGCGCAGCATCTCCACCGCACGGTCCAGGGCTTCCCGCTTGTTCAGGCCCTCGTGCAGGCGCAGGCTTTCAGCAATTTGGTCGCCCACAGTAAAGACCGGGTTCAGGCTGGTCATGGGCTCTTGGAAGATCATGGCGATCTCCTTGGCACGGATGGCCTGCATCTCTTGCGGGCCCAGGGGCACCAAGTCGCGGCCCTTCCACCACATTTGCCCGGCC
>RGEP01000525.1 GCA_009918225.1 Betaproteobacteria bacterium
CCCGATGGCGCAAGACCCGCTCGGGCAAGATCCCGTTCCGAGCGAGGGCCTCGCCGGGATCGCCGCTCAGAAACCCGTCGCTGGTGTGCAGTGGCTTCCTTGGCAAGCTGGCCAGGACGCCCCCGACGGGCTTGAACCCGGCGACGTGGTCATTGAGGCCTTTGGCTGCGAATTGCCGGCGTCCTTTGTGCACCGGATGCAACTACGTGCTCAGCAGGGCAAGCGTGGGCCTTCGGTGTGGATCAATCTGGAGTACCTCAGTGCACAAGCCTACGTGGAGCGCAGCCACGGCCTGCCTTCGCCACAGGCCAGCGGCGCGGGCCAAGGGCTGAACAAATGGTTCTTCTTTCCCGGCTTCACGCCCAAGACCGGTGGGCTGCTGCGCGAGGCTGACCTGCTGCAGCGGCAGCAGGCCTTCGATGCAAGAGCGTGGCTGCAAGGATGGGGACTGCCCAGCCCCTCGGAGCCGGAACGCAGGGTCTCGATGTTCGCCTACCCCCAAGCGCCGCTGGAGATCTTGATGGACCGTTTGGCGCGCGGCGTGCTGGAACATCGGGCGGGGCGCCAAGCGGGTGGGCAAGCTGGGGACCATGGCAACAGCCCGGTGCGGCTGATGCTGACCGAGGGCCCCCTGCAGGCGCGGGCCCAGCGCTGGCTGCAAGATCAGACCTGGGCCCGCAGCGTGCTGCACCTGAGCCCGCTGCCCTGGCTGAGCAGCGCCGACTATGACCACCTCTTGTGGGCCTGCGATCTGAACTTCGTGCGGGGAGAAGACTCGCTGGTGCGGGCCCTGTGGGCGGGCCGCCCCTTTGTTTGGCAGCTTTACCCGCAGGACGACGGTGCGCATGCTGCCAAGCTTCAGGCCTTTTGGGACGCTGTACCGGGTGCAGACAGCAGCGGCTTGGACAGCAGCGTGCGGCCCTTGTGGCGGGCTTGGAACGGCCTGGCCCCTTGGCCCCAGGGCACCGCCTTCCCATGGTCGGCCACTGAGGCCTGGGGCGAGGCCTCACTGCGCTCGCGCAGCCGGCTGGGGGCGCAAGCCCCCTTGGCCGAGGCCTTGATCCGCTTCGTGGCGGAGCGCAGCGGGCCCGGTTAGAATGGCGGGTTACCCGAATTCCGGACCCACCACACCATGAAACTCGCTCAAGAAATCCGCGCCGGCAATGTGAT
>RGEP01000526.1 GCA_009918225.1 Betaproteobacteria bacterium
GTGGATCTTGCGGTCGGCTTCGCCCGGGTTCAGGAAGATGCCCCAGCGGTAGTCGCGCATCTTGACGTGGCCGAACTGGGCCCAGCCCTGCGGGTCCACGCTCACGGCAGTGCGCAGGTAGACGCTGGCGTCGGTGGTGCCCTCGGGCCCCATGTCGTCCCACCAGTTGATGAAGTCAGGCTGCCAGCTCTCGAGCGCGCGCTGCAGCGTGCGGTCTTCGCTCAGGTTGACGTTGTTGGGGATCTTCTCGCTGTAGTTGATGCTGGACATGGTGAGCTCCGGATTGAATGGAGTGAAAAGTAATTCAGACAGTGGGGACTTCGTGTGATGGTTCAGCCGCCGTCGCGAGCGGCCCGAGGTGGCGTCGAGCACCGCAGCCGTACACCCGTACGGCGAGGAGCGCAGGCGTCAGATCGGGTCGCACAGCAGGCGGATGGGCCATCAAATCAAACGCGATTCCAGTCGAAGGCAGCCTTGTCGCCCTTGCCATAGACCTTCAGGGCACCCTTCTCGCCCACGGCGTTGGGGCGCTGGAAGATCCAGTTCTGCCAGGCGGTGAGGCGGCCGAAGACGCGGGTGACCATGTTTTCCTTGCCGTTGAAGCGCAGGTTGGCTTCCATGCCGGTCAGGGCGTCGGGGCTCATGGCCACGCGCTCTTCGATGGCGATGCGCACTTCGTCGGCCCAGTCGATGTCGTCGGGGTTGCTGGTGTTCAAGCCCAGCTTGAAGGCCGCATCGGCATCCAAGGGCTTGCCCACCACCGCACGCACGGCCTCCATGGCAGGGGCTTCGTTGTAGAAGCGGCGCTGCAGGCGGCTCTCATCGGTGGCCATCGGGTAGGTGCCGAAATTCAGTTCACCCACCGTCAGCACGGGCGCCTTTTCGGGCGCATCGGGCAGGGCCAGGTGGTAGATGCGGTCGCAGGCCAAGGCCAGTTCCAGGAAGGTGCCGGCAAAGCACGAGCCTTCTTCGACCAGGGCAAACAGGCTGCGCGAAGAAACGTCCAAGCGCGACAGCGTGCGGCGCAGCAGGCCGGTGGTTTCACGCACGAACCAGTGAGCCTGGTTAGCAGCCAGCACCGAATCCATCGCCAACACGGCAGCGGAATCGCCCTGGGTCTTGATCAGCCAGGTGCCGATGTCCAGCTCGTTGGTGCGCATGTTCAGGATG
>RGEP01000527.1 GCA_009918225.1 Betaproteobacteria bacterium
GCTGCACTGACCGCGTTGTTGGGTGGTGAGATTCCAATGATGGTGGCACCACCCACGGCCGTCATGGCCAATATCAAAGCAGGCAAGCTCAAGGCCTTGGCCACCACCGGGCCGCAGCGCTGGGCAGGTTTACCCGAGGTGCCCACGGTCGCCGAACAGGGCGTGGCGGGCTACGACGTGCAATCGTGGGCCGGCCTCATGGCCCCGGCGGGCACGCCGCGCGCCGTGGTGGATCGGCTGCATGCTGAGGTCCAAAAGGTTTTGGCCGTGCCCGCTGTGCGCAGTCGCCTGGAAGACATGGGCGGCGATGTGCGCGGGAGTACCCCTGAAGAGATGCGCAACCTGGTGGCGCAGCAAACCCAGCGATGGGTGCAGGTCATCAACGACGCCAAGATTCCCAAGCAGTGAGGGCCCTGCCCCAGGAGAAGCACACCATGTCCCTGATTGAAATTCGCAAGCGCAGCCTCACCATCGAAACCGTGTTCCATGAAGGTGGGCCGCCGGTGGAGCAGCCCTTGAAACTGGCCGCCGCCTGCGCCGTCATCCGCAACCCCTACGCAGGCCGCTACGAGCCTGACCTCATGCCCTTCATGGCCGAGCTGCGGTCGCTGGGCACCCTGCTGGCGCACGAGTTGGTTGACACGCTGGGCCGAGACCAGGTGGAGGTGTACAGCAAAGCGGCGATCGTGGGTGTCAACGGGGAGATGGAGCATGGCGCGGTTTGGCACGAAGCCGGTGGGTGGGCGATGCGCCAAGTTCTGGGGGAGCCCAAGGCCATTGTCCCGGCCAGCAAAGCAGTCGCCAGTGCGGGGTACCGAATCATGGTGCCGCTGCACTACATCCACGCCTGTTATGTCCGCAGCCATTTCAACAGCATGGAAGTGGGCATACAGGATGCACCCAGACCCAACGAAATCCTGTTTGCACTGGTCATGGGCACCGGTGGTCGGGTCCATTCGCGCTTGGGTGGCCTGACCAAAGACAAGGTATCGGTGCACGACGGCCAACGCTAAATCGAGGCGTGGCCCCGTGACGGGGGTCGAACCGGGGCTACGCCGCGGCCGGTAACGTTCAAAATGGAAGATACCTTGACATAGCGCGCCAGCATCTCGATATCACGAGTGCGGATGTGGTGCTTGGCGGCCACCTCCTGACCGGCCTCGGTGTACA
>RGEP01000528.1 GCA_009918225.1 Betaproteobacteria bacterium
GCTTCCACCATCCTGCCGATGATGATCGGCCACACCATTGCCGTGCACAACGGCAAAGCCCATGTGCCCGTCTACGTGACGGAGCAGATGGTGGGCCACAAGCTCGGGGAATTCGCGCCGACCCGCAACTTCCGGGGCCACATCAAGGACAAGAAAGGAGGCCGTTGAGGACATGGCTAACACCCCGAATTCCACCACCCAGGCCCTGGCCCACGGTCGCTACATCCGCGGCTCCGTGTCCAAGGTCCGTCGGGTGCTCGATCAGATCCGCGGCCGCAGCTATCGCGACGCGCTGATCATGCTCGAGTTCATGCCCTACCGCTCCACCGGCCCCATCACCAAGGTGTTGCGGTCGGCCGTGGCCAACGCCGAGCACAACCTGGGCCTCGATCCCGCATCCCTGGTGATCGCCTCCGCCACCGCGGACATGGGTCCCTCCATGAAGCGCTTCCGCCCCCGCGCCCAGGGTCGCGCCTACGCGATCAAAAAACAGACCTGCCACATCAGCATCGCTGTGGCTCCTTCCGCCTGACCCCGAGGACACCGACCGATGGGACACAAGATCCATCCAACCGGCCTGCGCCTGGGGATCACCCAGGAGCACCGGTCCCGCTGGTACGCCCCCAGCAAGACCTATCCGACCCTCCTCCAGGAGGATGACCGGATCCGTAAGTTCATCCACAAGAAGTACGGCGCCGCTGGTATCAGCGACGTTCTGATCGCCCGCAAGGCCGATCAGCTTGAGGTTGAGCTCAAGACCGCCCGCCCCGGCGTGCTCGTTGGCCGTCAGGGCAGCGGCATCGAGGAGCTGCGCAGCGGCATTCAGAAGACCATCGGCGACACCGCCCGTCAGGTGCGGATCAATGTGGTCGAAGTGGAGCGCGTCGACGCCGACGCCTACCTGCTGGCTGAGTACATCGGTCAACAGCTGGAGAAGCGTGTGGCCTTCCGCCGCGTGCTGCGCATGACCATCCAGCGCGCCCAGCGCGCCGGTGTTCTGGGCCTGAAGATCCAGGTGAGCGGCCGCCTCAACGGCGCCGAGATCGCCCGGACCGAGTGGACCCGCGAGGGCCGTGTGCCCCTGCACACCCTG
This sequence comes from Betaproteobacteria bacterium, assembly GCA_009918225.1. GTDB lineage: Bacteria > Pseudomonadota > Gammaproteobacteria > Burkholderiales > Burkholderiaceae_C > RFTU01. The sequence goes on from RGEP01000528.1 coordinate 1,094, forward strand.
CGTGCCGACATCGATTACGCCACCAAGGTGGCCTCCACCACCTACGGGGTGCTGGGGATCAAGGTGTGGGTGTTCAA
>RGEP01000529.1 GCA_009918225.1 Betaproteobacteria bacterium
ATTCCTATAGCCCAAAGCCTCATCCACGAGCTGGCTCAAGCGGCTGTTGTCGTCCTCCAAGTCCAGCAACACATCAAAGTGGTTGCGCCCGGCCAGCGTCTCCACCACCGGAACGGCGCGGCGGCCCCAGGCCTGTTGGATCAGCCGGTTTTGCCGGTGGAACTCGTCGCTTTCGTCCTCGCCGGCCACCGCAACGAGCCGGCAGCCTTTCGGTGCGGCCCAGCGCGCAGGGCTCAGGCGTCGGATCGATTCGGGCGTCAAGCGGATGTCGGGCATCAGCCATTCGCAATGCACCAGCGGCGCCAGGTCAAACAGGCCCGAAATCGCCACCCCTCGGGTGCTGAAGGACGGGGGCAGCTGAGCTTCAGAGTGGAGCTGCGGGCTTGGCCCGCTGCGGCGCCCTTCTGTTTGTGTAGGGCCCCAGCCCATTGCACGGCCCAGCAGTTGGGCTTGGCAGCTCAGCGCCATGCCGGTCAGGTGGCCTCCAGCCGAATGGCCCGCCACCACGATGCGCTCGCGGTCACCGCCCCAGCGGTGCGCATGGGCCCACACCCAGGCCAAGGCCTGAGCGATTTCCAAGCTGATGTCTTCTAGGCTGACCGCAGGCGCCAAGGAATAGTTGGGAATCACCACCATCGCGCCACGTTGGCGCCGGCAAGGCCCCTGCCCTCGCGCGCGCTCGGCACAGGCTGAATCAGGTCCAGGGTATTGAGCGGACGCGGGCCGTAGCGCAAGTTCCAGTGCCCCAACCCTCTAGCGTCCAGTGCCCTGCGGGCCTTGAGGGATCGCTCGTCCCATAATGCCAAGATGTCCTGGAAGTTGGGCACCCGCAAGCGGTTGTTGTAGGCCCGGCTGATCGCCTCTGGAGTCATCATGTTCATGAACACGATCGTAACGGCCTTGGGCCTTTCCGTGGCCCTGGCCGGCTTGAGCGTACCGCTGCCGGTGCACGCGCAGCGGGCCCCGGCAGCATCGGCGACAGCCCCTACAGAGCCGCCCAATGCGCTGCGCGCCGGCCCCATGGTGGGCGATGTGGACATGCACAACGCGTCCATCTGGCTGCTCACCGAGCGTCCGGGCACCGTGGAGCTGGAGTACTGGGCCCTGCCCGCAGGCACCATCGCAGCCCAGACCCCGCCCGCTTCCGCGGTTCGGCGCGTGAGGGTGCCC
>RGEP01000530.1 GCA_009918225.1 Betaproteobacteria bacterium
GGCCGCCTTCGGATCGCGGCGTGACCCGCTCCATCATGGCGGTTTGGCGCGGTGGGGCCGGCATGGCTTCGGGGTCGATGATGGACTGGCCGCCCAAAATGCCGCCGGAGCCCGAGTTGCGCCCCATTTCCACGATGCTGTGTGAGGTCGAGGCCCGCATGAAATCGGCGACCGACTTGCGTTTGTCGGCCTCGGTGGCGCCCAGCAGCCACATGAGCAGGAAGAAGGCCATCATGGCCGTCATCATGTCGGCCAGCGCAATCTTCCAGGCACCGCCGTGGGCGCCGCCGTGGCCGCCCACAATCTTCTTGACGATGATGGGCGCAACATTGCCTTCGCCTTCTGGGGCCGCCTCGGCCGCCGGTTCAGCACTGGGCTGAGGCTGGTCGGTGTTCGCGCCGCCAGGTGCTGCTTCGGGCGCTGCACCTGCAGCACCCTCCGCTTTCTCTGGCGCTTCCAGTTCGGCTGCTTCAGCCATGGCTTACTTGCCTCGCATCCCGTCGAAGACCTCGGAGAAGGAGGGCTGCTTTTCGTGGCTGATGGACACGCGAGCGGCTTCGATGATCAGGGGCATCGGGTGGCCGTGCAGGGTGCCCACGATGAGCTGCTTGACCACGTGGTAGATCTCGCCCTCGTCGTCGATGATTTGCTTGAGCCGGTTGGCCATGGGGTCGACCAGGCCGTAGGCGAAGAACACGCCCAAGAACGTGCCCACCAGAGCGCCACCGATCAGGCCGCCCAGCACCGGCGGGGGCTGGTCGATGTTGTCCATGGTTTTCACCACACCCAGCACGCAGGCCACGATACCCAGGGCAGGAAGCGCGCCAGAAAGCGAGGCCATGGCTTCCGCTGCTTTCAGTTCAGCATGGTGGTGGGTCTTGATGGCGGTGTCCATCACCTCTTCCACGGCGTAGGGCGACAAGCTGCTGGAGGACACCACCATCAAGCGAATGGTGTCGGTGATGAAGTGCAGCAAGGAGTGGTCTTTGAGCAGGGCCGGGTATTCGCCGAAGATGGCGCTGCCTTCGGGGTTTTCAATGTGTGCTTCGAGGGCCACCGCGCCCTCGGTCTTGAGGGTCTTCAGAATCTTGGCCACGATGAAGATGATGCTCAGGTAATCATCTTTCTTGTATTTGGGGCCCTTGAAGACGCGACCCACGCCGCCGCCC
>RGEP01000054.1 GCA_009918225.1 Betaproteobacteria bacterium
GGGGGCCGCGGCACAAGTCTTCGAAGCCCCCTTCGCGGTACAGGCTGACATCCTGATCAGCCGGGATGCTGCCGATGATCTCGGCCTTGTAGTGTTCGCCCATGGCCTTGAAATGCGCCACGGCCTCGTCACGCGGCAACACGCGGCGCACCACGGGCTCGTCTTTCTTGGCCAACTCGCCCATGCGTTTTTCGATGGCCTGCAAATCATCAGGCGTGAACGGGCGCTTGTAGGAGAAGTCGTAATAGAAGCCGTTTTCAATCACCGGGCCTATCGTGACCTGCGCTTCGGGGAACAGCTCCTTGACCGCATAGGCCAAGAGGTGAGCGGTGGAGTGTCGAATCACCTCCAGCCCGTCTGGATCCTTTTCCGTGATGATGGCCAAGGCGGTATCGGCTTCGATCAGGTGGCTCGTGTCCACCACGCGGGCGCCATCGCCCTGCCCCACCCGGCCGGCCAATGAGGCCTTGGCCAATCCCGCACCAATGGAGGCCGCCACCTCGGCCACCGTCAAGGGCGCGGGGTACTCACGGCGCGAGCCGTCAGGCAGGGTGATGGTGATCATGTGCACACTCCGGAATCTCGAATGAAAAACGCGGCCCAGGGGCCGCGCAGCAAGGGGGGACTGAGAAACTCAGGCGCAGGACGCCGCGGCGGCGATCCGCATCAGGGGCTCGCAGGGCGTTCGCGGTGTCACAACCATGATGCCTTTCCCGACCTTGTTCGTTGAAAACAGCCCCAGATTGTAGGTGATGCGCGAGCGCTCAGACGCCCCGGCGCCTCAGGGCAAGGGCAAGGCTTCGATCGAAGGCTGCAGGACGCATTGGGCCCATTCTTGGGCCAACTGCTCGCTGGCCTTGAGGGCGGCTGACCACAGGCGCTCGCGCTCTTCGGGATGGTTCAGGTAACGCTTGAAGTCGGAGCGGTCGGGGATCTTGCCACCCGGCAACGACTGCAGCCACTGCGGCGACGGGCTCAACACAATGGTGTTGTCCAAAAAGGGCGTGGCCCGGTGGCGGTGGCGCCAGGCTTTGTCCAACCAGCCCGGCACCAACTGCGGCTGAAAGTGCGGCACCAGCACCAAGCCCTCTCCCATGCGATGAAACGGCAGGTGCATGTGGTAATCGGTCAGGCCGCCATCCCAATACGGGCCCGATGGCGCCCCGGCTATGTTTTGCACCGGCTGCAGCCAAAAGGGAATGCTGCAACTGGCCAGAAGTGCGTCTTCAAAGTTGTCTTGGTTCAAGGCCGCGACCGTGGTGGGCAGGTCGGGCTCGGGCTGCAGCAGCCAATCTGGCGCGCGCCCATCAGGGCTGAACCAGACCCGCTGCAGCTGCAGGTCCAAGAACCGTCGGCTCAAGGCGTTGAGCCCAACGGCCGCGGCAAAGCCTGTGAGCATGCGCAGCCGCCCGGATTGGGCCAACAGTCCACGCCCCCTTGAAGCCACGATGTGCAAGCGCCAGTTCGGGTGCGCACGCAGGTGTGCCACCGCATCGGGTGGGAAGTGCGCGCGCAGGGTCTGGCGAAATTGGCGGCTGATCACCTCGGCACCGGGCAGAACCCCATCGACCGTGCCGTACCGTTCATGGATGTAGTCGTGGCCCAGGCGCTGCAGGGCTGTGGTGGGGTCCAGCGTGCAAGCAGCCGCCATGCGCCAAGCGCCGATGGAAGCCCCAACCAGGTCCACGGGGTGTTGCCCCATCGGCAGCCAATGTCCAAAGAGAAAGGCGTCGAGGTGCAAGAGGACCAGCCCCTTGGGCCCACCGGCAGCCGCCGCCACCACGCGCACATCGTGGGGCTGCAGACCTCGCTCCAGCAGCTGCGCCCGGGCGCGAGGCCCGGCATGGATACACAGCGCGCGGGTGGAGGCCATCAAAAGGGGCGCTCAGCGGCCCTGCTGAAGCTTGGCAAAGGCGGCCGCCATGGCACTCTGCCCGGCAGACTCATGTCCGCCGGATGCCGTGCGCCCTGCCGTACCGATGGGGTCTCGCCTCTGACGCTCCTCACGACCCGCCGCCTGAAACCGGTTGGTGCTGTCGCGTCCCGGGGCCTTGCCGGGCGCTGCGTCCAGCTTCATCGACAGGGAGATTCGCTTGCGCGCCAAGTCCACTTCCAAGACCCGCACCTTCACCACATCGCCTGTCTTGACGACCTCACGCGCATCCTGCACGAAGCGATGGGCGAGCTGGCTGACGTGCACCAAACCGTCTTGGTGCACGCCCAGGTCCACGAAGGCCCCAAACTGGGCCACGTTGCTGACCGTACCTTCGAGCATCATGCCCTCGCGCAGGTCCTTCAGGTCATGAACGCCCTCGTTGAAGCGGGCCACCTTGAAGTCCGGCCGAGGGTCACGACCGGGCTTTTCCAGCTCCTGCAGCACATCGCGCACCGTGATGGGACCAAAACGCTCATCCGTGAAGCGCTCGGGCAACAGCCGACGAAGCACATCTTGTGCACCGATGAGTTCTTGAATCGGGCGGCCTGCGGCCTGGATGATCTTTTCCACCAGTGGATAGGTTTCCGGGTGCACCCCTGAGAGGTCCAGAGGGTTGTCGCCGCCCCGAATGCGGAGAAAGCCAGCAGCCAGTTCATAGGTCTTGGGTCCCAAGCCCGTCACTTCCAGTAGCTGTTCACGTCGGCGAAAAGCGCCTTGTGCATCTCGCCAGCGCACGATGGAAGCTGCCACCGATGGCGTCAGGCCTGAAACGCGGCTGAGCAGCTGGGGCGAAGCCGTGTTCAGGTCCACTCCCACACCATTGACGCAATCCTCCACCACGGCATCCAGGGTGCGCGCCAGCTCGGCTTGGTTCACATCGTGTTGGTACTGCCCCACCCCAATGCTCTTGGGGTCGATCTTGACCAGCTCAGCCAGCGGATCCTGCAGGCGCCGGGCAATGGACACCGCGCCGCGCAAACTGACATCGAGGTCGGGCAACTCTCGGCTGGCGACGTCACTGGCTGAATAAACCGAGGCACCGGCCTCGCTGACCACGACCTTGACGGGCAAGGCGGCCGCTTGCGCATCGGACTGCGCCGCCAAACGCTTGAGCAGATCGGTCGCCAGCTGATCGGTTTCACGGCTGGCCGTGCCGTTGCCAATGGCGATCAGGTTCACGCCGTGTTGGACGCACAAGCGAAGGAGCGTGTGCAAACTCCCCTCCCAATCACGCCGGGGCTCGTGGGGGTAGACCGTGGCGGTGTCAAGCACCTTGCCCGTGGAAGACACCACGGCAACCTTCACACCGGTTCGGATACCGGGGTCCAAGCCCATGACCACCTTTGGGCCGGCCGGCGCGGCCAGCAACAGGTCGCGCAGGTTGTCGCCGAACACCTTGATGGCTGTGGTCTCCGCGGCCTCGCGCAGCCGGGCGAAGAGGTCGCGCTCCAGGCTCAGGCTGAGCTTGACCTTCCAGGTCCAGGACACGCATTTGCGGATCAGCTCATCGCCGGCCCTTTGCTGATGGCTCCAGTTCAGCAGGCCCGCCAAGCGGCCCTCAGCGATGCTGGCCTGTCCGGCTTGAAGCACCTCATCGAGCCGGAGCTTGGCGTCGAGTATTTCCAGACTGCGCCCACGAAAAACCGCCAGCGCCCGGTGCGAGGGCACACGGTGTATGGGCTCGTCGTACTCAAAGTAGTCGCGAAACTTGGCGTGTTCGGGGTCATCGGGAGACTTTCCCGATGCGATGCGGCTGCTGAACAAGCCCTCTGCCCACAGCCAATCCCGTAGGGCGCCCACGATACGCGCGTCTTCGGCCCATTGCTCAGAAAGTATGTCGCGCACGCCGTCGAGGACAGCCCCCACATCGGCAAATCCCGCCTCAGCGTTGATGAAGCCCTCTGCCTCAGAGGCCGGCACCAGGCTCGGGTCTGCAAACAGCCGCAAGGCCAGAGGTTCCAGGCCTGCTTCCCTTGCGATCATCCCCTTGGTCCGCCGCTTGGGCTTGAAGGGCAGATACAGGTCTTCCAGTTCCTGCTTGGTGGGAGCGGCCTCCAGCGCGGCGCGAAGCTCGGGCGTGAGCTTGCCTTGCTCTTCGACGCTCTTGATCACCGCAGCACGCCGCTCTTCCAGCTCACGCAGGTAGCTCAACCGAACTTCCAGCGCTCTCAATTGCACATCATCCAGGCCACCGGTGGCCTCTTTCCGGTAGCGGGCGATGAAAGGAACCGTGGCACCGCCATCGAGCAACTCGATGGTGGCTTCCACTTGACGGACATGAACCGACAACTCGTCGGCGATTTGCAGGACGATCTTCTTCAAAACAAGGTTCCAAAATGGGGATCAGAAGGCGTGGGCTGGTTGGCCCTCAAAAGGGCCACGCCCGCCGCGCAGGACATTGCACCGGAACATCAAACAGGCGGGCCGCCGCGCAGCGATGCGCGCAGGCGCTGGCCAATCTCGGGCCGGTCCTTGAAGGGGTCTGTAGGGTTGCGAGACATCAGCACATCCTCCAGGCGTGTTTGCACTGGCGCCAGGGCATGGGGGTGGCTGTAGATGTAGAACTGGCCTGCCTCAATGGCCACATAGGTGGCCTGGGCCACATCGGCTGCGCTGACCTTTCCCGAGCTCACCGCCTTTTCGCTCATGGCCTGCGCAATCATCTGGCTGGCCGTGGGCTTGCCTTCGCTGCGCAGCTCGACGGGCCGATTGCGGTGGCTGTGGCTGATGCCGGTGGGGACAAAGTAGGGGCACAAGACCGAGGCTCGCACCTGCTCGGTGACAAGGCACAGGTCTTGTTGCAAGGTTTCGGTGAGCGCCACCACCGCATGCTTGGTCACGTTGTACACGCCCATGTTGGGTGCGCAAACCAGACCCGCCATCGAGGCGGTGTTGACGATGTGTCCCTGATAGTGGGGCTGGGACTGTGCCGCCTTGAGCATGTGCGGCGTGAACAAGCGAATCCCATGGGTCACCGCCCTCAGGTTGACCCCCATCACCCAGTCCCAATCGCGCTCGGTGTGCTCCCAGATCAGGCCACCATGGGCCACGCCTGCATTGTTGAACAAGAGGTGTGGCACGCCAAAGCGTTCCAGGGTGCGTTGCAGCAGGCTCTCCACAACCGCAGACTGCGCGATGTCGCCTGCACAAGACAGCACCGTTGCTCCGGCGGCCCTAACCCGCTGCGCGGCCGACTCCAGAGCATCGACCTGAACATCGCTCATCACCACATTGAGCCCACGCTTCGCAGCTTGAAGGCTGAACTCGAGCCCGAATCCCGAGGCTGCGCCTGTGATCACGGCGGTTTGACCGGCTTGAAGTTTCATGTTGCGTGTTCCGGTTTGAGGAGCATCTCCACATGGGGAATGTCGTCCTCCAGATAAGGTGGGGTGACGGTGAGAAATCCGAAGTCCCGGTAGAAGCGTTCCAAGCGGGCCTGTGCGCTGATGCGAATGCCCTGACCCGGCCACAACGCACGGCAGTGCTGGATACCCTGGACCATCAATTCTCGCCCGACACCACTGCGGCGCACGGTGGGTGCTGAGATCACGCGACCGATAGACGGCTCCGCATACTTCACCCCGGGGTCGACGATGCGCAGGAGCGCCAAAAGAACTCCCGCCCCATCGCGGCCCAACAGGTGATGGGCCTGCCTGTCGACCCCATCAGCATCCTGAAAGATGCAGGCCTGCTCCACCACGAACACCTCGCTGCGCAGGGCCAGGAGTTCGTAAACGTCCAAGGGGCGGAGCTGCTCCAGGCGCCCCAGCGTCCACGTCAGCCGCATCAGCAGATGCGCACCAATTGCTTGCCAAAGTTCCGCCCCTTGAGCAGACCCATGAAGGCCTCAGGTGCCTTTTCCAAGCCTTCGGCGATCGACTCGCGGTACTTCAGCTGACCCTGAGCGACCAGGCCACCGAGTTCCTTCAGTGCCTGGGGCCACAGCTGCATGTGTTCGCTCACGATGAAGCCCTCGATGCGCATGCGGTTGACCAGGATCAGCGAGGGATTGGCCATGGGCAAAGGCTCGCCGTTGTAGCCGGCGATCATCCCGCAAACGGCAATTCGGGAGAACGCATTGGCACGGAGCATGACAGCATCCAAGATCATCCCACCCACGTTTTCGAAGTGGGCGTCAATGCCCTTGGGGCAGGCGGCCTTCAGGGCCGACCGCAGCGCCTTGAGATCCGGGCAGGCCTTGTAGTCAATGCATTCGTCAAAGCCGAGCTCGTCCTTTACGTAGGCGCACTTGTCGGGTCCTCCGGCGATGCCCACGACCCTGCAGCCTCGAACCTTGGCCAGTTGCCCCAAGGCACCGCCCACGGCACCGCTGGCCGCGCTGACGGTGACGGTTTGGCCTTCCTGAGGCTGCATGATCTGCGTCAGGCCATACCAAGCGGTGACCCCTGGCATGCCAACAGCACCCAGATAGGCTGACAGGGGCAGGCGTGGATCGGCCTTGCGCAGCATGCCGGGCTTTTGGGCATCCACCACGGAGTAGGTTTGCCACCCCCCCATGCCCACCACCGGATCGCCCACCTGAAAAGCCGGGTGCCGCGACTGTTCAACCAAGCCAACCGTGCCACCGATCATCGGCGTGTTCAAGGGGTGCGGCTCGGCGTAGCTCTTGGCATCGTCCATGCGCCCGCGCATATAGGGGTCCAAGCTCAGGAATTGGTGCCGCACCAGCACCTGGCCGTCCTCCAAGGCCGGCACCGGCACCTCGACCTGGGCAAAGTTATCGGCGCGGGGCTCGCCTACTGGGCGAGAAACCAAGTGGATCTGGGTGTTCATGAGGCTCATTCTTGTCCGTCCTTTTGAGGCAACACACGCACGCCGCTGGCTGCCGGCAATGCTCGAAGGTATTTGAAGGTGCCCGTGGCATGGGCGCACAGCAGTCCCTGGTCGGAGTACACCGAGCCCTCTGTGTAGGCCATGGTGCTGCTGCGATGAAGCACACGGGCGCGGCACAGCAGTTCCCCCTCTGCGGGTCGCATGAAGGTGGTCTTCATTTCCACCGTCACCACGCCAGGCCCGAGGTCATCGCCCTTCATGTTCAGGCTGCGCGCCGCGTGGGCCATCGCCACATCCAAGAGGGTCATGGTGACACCCCCGTGCGCCACCTGCCAGGTGTTGAGCAACTCAGGGCGCAGGGCCAGGGCCAATTCGGCGTGGCCTTCGTGCAGGCTCTTTACCCTCAGACCCAGCAGGTCGGCAAATGGAACACGGGTGGGGCGGTTCAGCGGACCCGGCACGGGCGCTTGGGCGCCGCTCGGGTTGACATCAGGCGCGCTCATCAACGCTCAGGCACCGTGAACGGCGGACACACCGCCGTCGATGGCCAAAATTTGGCCGGTGATGTGTTTGCCGGCTGCGCTTGCAAACAGGAGCGCGGCACCCTTGAGGTCATCGTCATCACCGATGCGCCCCAGTGGGGCCGAAGCAGCCAGGCGCTCAGCACCAAAGTGCTCCAGCGTCCCCTTGGTCATGCGGCTGGGGAAGAAACCCGGCGCCAGTGCATTGACCGTGATGCCATAAGCGCCCCACTCGCCTGCCAAGGTTCGGGTGAGGTTGACCACTGCACCCTTGCTGGTGCCATAGGCGATGAACTTCACCTGGTGAGAACCGGACAGCCCGGCAATCGAGGCCACGTTGATGATGCGGCCCTTGCGCCGCGGAATCATGCTGGCCTTGCCCACAGCCTGCGAAAACAAAAAGACGCTGCGGACATTGAGGTTCATCACCTTGTCCCAGGCTTCTAAGGGGTAGTCCTCGGCCGCTGCACCCCAGGTGGCTCCGGCGTTGTTGACCAAAATGTCAATGGGCCCCAGGCGCTGCAGGGTCTCATCCACCACGCGCTGGACCTGGGCGGGGTCACTGGCATCGGCGGCCACCCAACGGGCGTCGATGCCCTTGGCCGCCAGGTCAGCCGCGGCCACCTCGAGATCGGCTGCTTTGCGAGAGGTCAGCATCACGCGAGCCCCGGCTTCGCCCAGGCTTTCGGCAATCTGCAGACCCAGGCCACGTGAGCCACCGGTGACGAGGGCCACCTGACCGCTGAGGTCGAACAATTGCTGGATGGGGGTGCTCATGGGCATGCGCCTTTCAGGGGTTCAGAACCACTCGTCCTGCATGGTGCGGCACACATCCTGGCGCGCCGAAACCACCTGCAACCACGGGCCGATCTTGGGCAGTTCATATTCAAAGAAATAGCGTTGTGCAGCCCGCAGGCCCTGGTGCTGCGCCGACTCTGAAGGGGCACTCAATGCCACATCCAGCCACATCCAAGCCAGCACCACATGGCCGAAAGCCTGCAGATAGGGTGTGGCGTTGGCCAAGGCCTCTTCAGCCACACCCGTGGCCCACGCCGACTTGGTGGCCGCGCCCAGCTGCTGCAGGCTCTGGGCCAACTGGTTTGCCGCCAGCGCCAGATCCGCTTTCTGGGCCGCCCGCTCCAAGGTGGCATTGATGCGACCCGCGACCAACTTCAAGCCCGCACCGCCTTCCATGACCACTTTGCGCCCCAAGAGGTCCAGGGCCTGGATCCCGTGGGTGCCCTCGTGGATCATGTTCAAGCGGTTGTCGCGCCAATACTGCTCAACCGGAAAATCTCGCGTGTAGCCGTAGCCGCCATGCACCTGAATGGCCAGGCTGTTGGCCTCCAGGCACCATTCGCTGGGCCAACTCTTGGCAATGGGTGTGAGGACCTCCAGAAGAAGCCGTGCCTCATCGCGTGCCGTGGTTGTGCCCGTGTGCAGCTCATCCACCAAGCGCGCGCAGTACAGCTCGAGCGCCATGGCGCCCTCGCAGTAGGCTTTCTGGGCGAGCAACATGCGCTTGACATCGGCGTGCTCAATGATGGCAATCTGCGGCTGCTGGGGATCTTTGCCCGCAGGGCCGATGGCGCGGCCCTGGGGACGCTGGCGCGCGTAGGACAGCGAGGCCTCATAGCCTGCCATCCCCAGCATCGCCGCGGCCATGCCCACCCCGATGCGGGCCTCGTTCATCATGTGGAACATGCAGCGCAGGCCTTCACCGGGTGCCCCCACCCGGTAGCCAATCGCACCGGCCCCTCGGCCGTCCAAGCCACCCGACCCCTGGTCGGCTCGCACCGGAAACCGTCCTTCCCCGAAATTAAGCAGGGTGTTGGTGGTGCCGCGCCAGCCGCACTTGTGGTTCAAGCCCGCCAGGGCCACATCGTTGCGTTCACCCGTGAGCTGGCCTTGTTCATCCACGAGCTTCTTGGGCACGATGAACAGGGAGATGCCCTTCACACCCGGCTGTGTCTGGCCATCTGGGCCCGGAATCTTGGCCAACACCAGGTGGATGATGTTGTCGGTCAACTCGTGCTCGCCCGCACTGATCCACATCTTGTTGCCGCGCAGGCGGTAGCGCGGGCCCAGCGGGTCAGCTTCGTAGTCGAGGCCGTCCGGCACCGCGCGCGTGGCCACATCAGACAGGCTGGAGCCGGCTTGCGGTTCGCTCAGGCACATGGTGCCGGAGAA
>RGEP01000531.1 GCA_009918225.1 Betaproteobacteria bacterium
CGGAAGTGGCCGCGCGCCAGCCCCACCAGCTTGGCCGCGATCATCAGGCCCATGGCAATGCTGGCCACATAGCCCACGCCGTAGACCCAGATCATCGGAATCTCGAGCACCGGCGAGCGGGTCGACGCATTGATGCCGTGCTGCTTGAAGGTTCCGTAGAACATCAGCGCGCAGCAGCCGAGCATCAGCAGGTTGGACACTCCGAACGCAAGCTTCTTGCCGCGCAAGCCGAGCCGGCGCACCAGCGAATCAAGCCCCAGGTGGGCGTTGTCGCGCAGCGTGACGATGGCCCCGAGGAAGGTGATCCAGATGAACAGGTAGCGCGACAGTTCTTCCGAGCTGATGATGCCGTCGTTGAAGCCGTAGCGCAGCACCACGTTGCCGAACACCATGATGACCATGAGCGACAGCATGGTCACCAGGGTGAATTCGGCGACGCGGAAGAAGAGGTCGGTGATCCTCTGCATGAAGTGTCCGACCGACTGCAGGCCTTACTTGGTGTCTTCGATCGCCTTGAGCAGCGCCGGCCCGTTCTTCTCGGCAAAGGTCTTGGCGATCTCGGCCGACACGATCTTCTGGAACGGCGCCATGTCGACGTTCTCGATCACCTGCATGCCCGACTTCTTGAGGTCGGCCACCACCTTGGCAGCGTTCTGCGCGTTCAGGTTGCGCTGGTAGGTGGCGGCCTCGCGCGCGGCATCCACGATGATCTTCTGGTAGTTGGCCGGAAGGCTGTCGAACTTGGCCTTGTTCATCGCCACCACCAGCGGCGAGTACACATGGTTGCTTACCGTCAGGTGCTTCTGCACTTCGTAGAACTTGGACGACCAGGTCACGTTGATCGGATGCTCCTGCGCGTCGAAGGTGCCGTTCTCAAGCGCCGTGTACAGCTCGGCAATCGCCATCGGCGCCGGGTTCATGCCCAGCAGCTTGAAGGCCTGGATGTGGTACGGGTTAGGCGTGGAGCGGATCTTCAGGCCCTTGAGGTCGTCGGGCTTGGTGACCGGCCGCTTGTTGTTGGTGAAGGCGCGCCAGCCGTTTTCCCAGTAGGCCAGGCCCTTCAGGCCGTGGGCCCCCAGCTCGTTGAGCACACCGGTGCCCACCTCGCCGTCTAGCACCTTGTAGGCATGCTCGGCGCTGCGAAACACAAAAGGCAGCTCCATGGCCGC
>RGEP01000532.1 GCA_009918225.1 Betaproteobacteria bacterium
CGCTCTATAACGGCGCCTCCCTCGAAATGGATGTCTACGGCGGCTACAAGGGGACTGCAGGCACGTTGAGCTACGACGTCGGTGCGATCTACTACGCCTACCCGGGCAGCACTGGCGTGAAGATCGACAACAAGGAGGTCTATTTCGGTATTGGCGTCGGTCCGGTCACGGCCAAGCTGTTCTATTCGGTTGACGACTATTTCTCGACCCAGGCGCTCTTCAAGGCTGGCAACCCGGGCAAAGCTGGTGGCTCAACCAAGGGCACCACCTACCTCGACCTTGCGGCCACCCATGATCTGGGCGGCGGCTGGGGTGCCAACGCCCACATTGGCGTTCTGAGCCTGAAGAACGGCGTGGCCAACGGTCTCATCGGCAATTCGGTCACCGACTACAAGGTGGGGTTGACCAAGGACATTTCTGGCTGGGTGCTGGGGCTTTCCTATCTCACCACCAGCAAGAAAAACTACTTCACGACGGGTGCCCTCTCCGGCGTGACCAAGACCGCGGGCGACGCTCGTGCCCTGGTCTCGCTTGCCAAGACTTTCTGAGCGGCTTGCCCGGCCGGGCGGCATGTCGCGCGCCCGGCGCTTCACCGAGAGGATGTCATCACCATGAAACTGATCACCGCAATCATCAAACCCTTCAAGCTCGACGAGGTCCGCGAGGCGCTGTCCTCGGTCGGCGTGCAGGGCATCACGGTCACCGAGGTCAAGGGCTTTGGTCGCCAGAAGGGCCACACCGAACTCTATCGGGGCGCCGAGTATGTCGTCGACTTCCTGCCCAAGGTCAAGATCGAGGCGGCAGTGGCCGACGATCTGGCCGAGCGTGCGGTCGAGGCCATCGAAGGCTCGGCACGCACCGGCAAGATCGGTGACGGGAAGATTTTCATCTACGACCTGGAGCAGGTCGTTCGGATACGCACGGGCGAGACCGGCAACCAGGCGCTGTAAGCGGCCAGACGGAGAGACCACTATGACTACCCTGATTCGAATGCTGGCGCTCGTCGCGGCGCTGTTCCTCGCGCCCATGGCGCCGACCCTTGCCTCGGCGCCTGCCGCAGGCGAACCTGCGCTTGCCCAGTCGGTGGCATCGCAGGGTGCGGTGCTTCTCGCGCAGGCGAGCCCCGCTGCGCCCCTGCTCCTTGCCCAGGCCAGTGCGCCTGCGCGAGA
>RGEP01000533.1 GCA_009918225.1 Betaproteobacteria bacterium
AGGCCTTCCGGCAACGGAAGGCCTTTTTTTTGGGTGGGGAGGGGGAAGGCGCCTCAGCGCCGAACCATGACCCGTCGAACGGGCGAAGCCGTGCCGGCGTTGAAGGTGTTGCGCCGGCTGGGCGACATGGCCTGGGACCCCACCTCGCTGGCCCGTGGCGTGTCCCAGCGCGGAGCGGTCAGCAGCATGGCGCGATAGGCCGAGGACGTGACCGGCGCGGCCGGTATCCACATCCGGTCGATCATCTGCAGCACCTCGTCATGGGCGCGAATCATGGCCGGCGTGGGGGACAGCGGCACCAGCTTCCAGCCCGAGGGCTCCAGCCCTTCGCGAATGGCCGATTGCAGGGCTTGCAGCGCCTCCTTGCGGCGCTCAATGGAGGGCGACCACCCCGGCACCTGGGTGTATTCGATCGACTCTTCCAAAGCCTCCACGGCCTTGAGGGCCGCTGCCAGCAGTGTGTGCATTCCACTCTCCGCGTTCGGTCGCAGCCCATAAGGGCCGCGCCGATGGAAGAGTCGACCCGAGCGGCCGAAGGTTGAGCCGCGTCAGTCCGCCGTGATTTTGCGGCTGCGGATGATGTTGCCCCAGTACTCCGTCTCGCGGGTTACCAGGGCCGCCAGACCCTGGGGGTCTGCGTAGCGAATCTCGATGCCGCTCTTGTCGGCGGCTGCCTTGGCCTCGGGCGTGGCCAAGGCCTTGCGGGTGGCTTCGGCCAGCTGCGCCAACACGGGCGCCGGTGTGCCGGCCGGGGCGAACAAGGCGACCCAGGCCTCCAACTCAAAACCCGGCATGCCGGCTTCGGCCGTGGTGGGCACAGTGGGCAAGCCGGGGTGGCGAACCTTGCCGGTGACCGCATAGGCCTTGAGCTTGCCGGCCTGCACATGCTGCATCACCGAAGGCGGCGTGGTGATGAACACCTGCACCTGCCCACCCAGCACGTCGGCAATGGCCGCGCCCGAACCCTTGTACGGCACATGGACCATGTCCGTGCCGGTGGCCTGCTCGAACATGGCCGTGCCCACATGGGCCAAGGAGCCATTGCCCTGAGAGGCGTAGTTCAGCTTGCCAGGGTTGGCCTTGAGGTGGGCGATGAAGCCCTTGAGGTCGTTGGCGGGAATAGAGGGGTGCGCGGCGATCACATTGGTGGCCGCCGTCAGCTG
>RGEP01000534.1 GCA_009918225.1 Betaproteobacteria bacterium
ACACGACCGATCCAATGATGCGCGCGTTGTCGATGTGCGAGGCAATCACGCCGCCCGGGTCGACCGATTCGAGCCGCTGCCCCTGCCAGGGGCCCGGGAGGCCGTGGAAGTACCACCACGGGATACCGTTCTGGAGGGTGACGATAGTGGTGTGCGGTCCGAGCATTGAGGACATCTGCGGGGCCACCGCAGCCACCTGATGCGCCTTGAGCGCGAGCAACACCACATCCTGTTCGCCCGCCTCGCTCATCTGCTGGCAGGCCTTCACCGACCCGATGTGGTGTTCCGTGCCGTCTTCCTCGACAAGACGGATGCCCTGGTCGCGCAGTGCCTGGAGGTTGGGCCCTCGCGCAATGAAGGTCACGGACTCGCCCGCCAGCGCAAGGCGCGCGCCCAGATAACCGCCGATACCTCCGGCACCGATCACAGCGAATTTCATCCTCCGATGTTAGCATCGCGCCCCTCGTTACCCTCGATCCGGTTTACTGGATCCTGGGTGCTTTTCCTGGCTTTGGAGCGCGCGTGGACCTTGTCCCGATCCTCATGCTGTTGCTGCTGGGCGCCTGCACCGGCCTGCTGGCGGGACTCCTCGGAATCGGCGGCGGCATGGTGATGGTGCCCTTCATGACGCTGGGGCCGTGCGCTGGGACCTGGTGCGGGCGATGTCGATCGGCATCATGATGGGGTCGCTCATCGGTTCCCAATTCGCGTCATCACTGCCCGCAGGGTGGCTCGCGCTGGTGTTCAGTGCGTTCATCGCCATCATGGCCACCCGGATGCTTCGCCAGAATGCCGCTTCGGCCGATCGGGCACTACCGGGCGCGGGCGGCCTGTTCGGCGCGGGTTCGCTGATCGGGGTGGCCTCATCGGTCGTGGGCGCGGGTGGCGCCTTCATCACCACCCCGTTTCTGGTCCGCCGGGGACTGCCGATTCACGCCGCCGTGGGCACCAGCGCGGCCTGTGGTTTTCCGATTGCGGTTGCTGGCACGATTGGCTATGTGATCGCGGGGTGGTCTGCCGCGCAAACCAATCTGATGGTGGGCTACATCTACCTGCCGGGTCTGGTGTTTGTCTCGATCGCCAGCATGCTCACCGCGCCACTTGGCGTTCGCATTGCACACGCGCTGCCGTCGCTGTCTCTTATACACATCTGACGCTGCCG
>RGEP01000535.1 GCA_009918225.1 Betaproteobacteria bacterium
TTGGCGCCCAAGGCCTGGGCGGCCTGACCACGGTGCTGGACGTCAAGATCAAGCTGTATCCCACCCACGCCGCCAGCAAGCCGGTGGCGATGATCCCCAATTGCGCGGCCACGCGCCACGCCCACTTCGTCATGGACGGCTCGGGCCCGGTGTACCTGGATCCGCCCTCGCTGGACCTGTGGCCCAACGTGAGCTGGACGCCTGACACGCAAAAAAGCAAGCGCGTCGACCTCAACACGCTCACCAAGGCCGAGGTAGCCAGCTGGAAGCCGGGCGACACCCTGCTGCTCAACGGCAAGATGCTCACCGGCCGCGATGCCGCGCACAAGCGCATCCAGGACATGCTGGCCAAGGGCGAGCCGCTGCCGGTGGACTTCACCAACCGCGTCATCTACTACGTCGGCCCGGTGGACCCGGTGCGCGACGAAGTCGTCGGCCCGGCCGGCCCGACCACCGCCACCCGCATGGACAAGTTCACCGACATGATGCTGGCCAAGACCGGCCTCATCGCGATGGTGGGCAAGGCCGAGCGCGGCCCGGTGGCCATCGAGTCGATCAAGAACCACAAGAGCGCCTACCTGATGGCGGTGGGCGGCGCGGCCTACCTGGTCAGCAAGGCGATCAAGGGCGCCCAGGTCGTGGGCTTCGCCGATCTCGGCATGGAAGCCATCTACGAGTTCGACGTGGTCGACATGCCCGTCACCGTGGCGGTGGACGCCAGTGGCACCAGCGCCCACATCACCGGGCCGGCCGACTGGAAGGAGCGCATCGCCTCCGGCAAGGGCATCGGCATTCCGGTGACCGCGGCCTGACCCGGCGCGCATCCACCCCCGGGGCGATGGCAAACACCTTCCCGATGAAGACCTTCGCCATCCGCCCCGTGCAGCCGGACGACCGCGCCGGCTGGCAGCCGCTCTGGGACGGCTACAACGCCTTCTACGGCCGCGCCGGCGAGACGGCACTGCCGGCGGTCATCACCGAGACGACCTGGGCCCGCTTCTTCGACGCGGGCGAGCCGGTGCATGCCCTCGTCGCCGTCGATGACAAGGGCGCGCTGCTGGGACTGGTGCACTACCTGTTTCACCGCAGCACCACGCGCATCGAGCCCACCTGCTACCTGCAGGACCTCTTCACCGCGCCCGAGGCGCGGGGCCGCGGCGT
>RGEP01000536.1 GCA_009918225.1 Betaproteobacteria bacterium
TTCTTGGGCTTGGTGAAGACCTCGCGGGTGGGCCCGAACTCCACCAGGTCACCCAGGTACATATAGGCGGTGTAGTCCGAGCAACGCGCGGCCTGCTGCATGTTGTGGGTGACGATCACCACCGTGTAGTCGTGCTTGAGCTCGCCGATGAGCTCTTCGATCTTGCCGGTGGAAATCGGGTCCAGCGCCGAGCAGGGTTCGTCCAGCAGCAAGACCTCAGGCTTGATGGCAATCCCGCGCGCAATGCACAGGCGCTGCTGCTGGCCGCCGGAAAGGCCCGAGCCGCTTTGCTGCAGCTTGTCCTTGACCTCGTTCCACAGGGCCGCCTTTTTCAGGGCCCACTCCACCCGCTCGTCCATGGCGTCGCGCGACAGCGTCTCGAACAGCTTCACCCCAAAGGCGATGTTGTCGTAGATGCTCATCGGAAAGGGCGTGGGCTTTTGGAAGACCATGCCGATCTTGGCGCGGATCAGGCTCACATCGAGCTTCTTGTCCAGGATGTTGGTGCCGTCCAGCAGGATTTGGCCTTCGGCGCGCTGCTCGGGGTAGAGCTCGAACATCCGGTTGAAGGTGCGCAACAAGGTGCTCTTGCCGCAGCCCGAAGGGCCGATGAAGGCCGTCACCTTCTTCTCGGGCAATGCCAGGTTGATGCCCTTCAAGGCATGAAACCCCCCGTAGTAGAAGTTCAGGTCCTGAACCGCAAGCTTGGCCTTCTCGTGGGCCGGCAGGTCGATGATGGCGTTCATGTTCTAGTTCTTGTTGCGCAGCAGGGTGCGCGCGATGATGTTCAGGGCCAGCACGCCCATGGTGATGATGAACACGCCGGCCCAGGCCAGTTGTTGCCAGTTCTCATAGGGGCTCATGGCGAACTTGAAGATCGTCACCGGCAAGCTGGCCATGGGCTCGCCCAGGTTGCTCGTCCAGAACTGATTCGAGAGCGCCGTGAACAACAGCGGTGCGGTCTCGCCCGCAATGCGCGCCACGGCCAACAACACCCCGGTGATCACGCCGGCCCGCGCGGCCTTGAGTGTGATGGCGCTGATCACCTTCCACTTCGGTGTGCCCAAGGCATAGGCGGCTTCGCGCAAGGCATTGGGAATGAGCGAAAGCATGTTCTCGGTGGTGCGGATCACCACCGGAATCACGATCAG
>RGEP01000537.1 GCA_009918225.1 Betaproteobacteria bacterium
TCCATCAGGTTGTGAAAGGGGTTGCCCTCGATGTTGAACTCGGCCTGCGGCCACTGCTTCATGAGGGCCGCAATCTCCCCCACATCGCCGGCGCGAATGTGGCGCTCATCGGGCCGGGGGTGGATGGTGATGCCCTGGCAGCCGGCCTGCAGGCAGCACTGGGCCGCGCGCACCACGCTCGGGATGTTCAGGTGCCGTGAATTGCGCAACAGCGCCACCTTGTTCACGTTCACCGACAGGGCGGTGTGGGCCGATCGGTGGTCGGCCGCCTGGTCCAGGATCAAAGGGTTCATGCCGGGGCTCCAGTCGATGTCCACGCACCCAATCGGCGCAAAGACTGCATGAGTTCACGGGTGCGCAGGGGCGCACCGCCCAAATGATGCGCCAAAGCGCCGCGCAGCAGTACCCGCAGTGACGATCGCGGGCCCTGGCAGGCTTGGCTCAAGGCCTGCAGCGAGCCCACCATCAGCGCTGCCTGCAGGGCGATCCATTGTTCCCCCAGGAGCGACTCGTCGTGGCTGCCCGCCTTGATCAAGCCCAGCTCCGGCCGCCAGGTGTAAGCCAGCTCAGCCTGCAGCACCGCGCCACCCAGGGCGTCTTGTGCCAAATCGGGCAAGAGCCCCAGGTCTTGCAGCAGCAGCAGCTCAAATGCACGCAGCCCAGCCTGCAGGTCCTGCCCCTGGTCCGATAAAACC
This sequence comes from Betaproteobacteria bacterium, assembly GCA_009918225.1. Lineage (GTDB taxonomy): Bacteria > Pseudomonadota > Gammaproteobacteria > Burkholderiales > Burkholderiaceae_C > RFTU01. Next base: position 696 of record RGEP01000537.1, read on the forward strand.
TTTAAGGTGTTTTGGTAGTGCCCGAACAATTCGGACTGCACCGCGCCGCGCGGCAAGAACTTCATCAGCAGTTCATTGAGGTAATAGGCCCCCAAGAGGGCTGAAGACGGCAAGACCGCCGAGCCCGCCGCCCATTCGGCCGACCGCAGGGTGCGGACCTCGTCCTCGGCATCCGGGCCTTTGGACCGGCTGAGCTGCACCGCCACACACTGAAAAGGCAAGAGCACCGCGCGCAGCTGGGAATAAGGGCGCTTGGCCCCCTTGGCCACCGCCACCACCCGGCCCTCTTCGCGGGTGTACAGGTCCAGGATCAAACTGGACTCGCTCCAGTCGTAGGCGTGCAGCACATAGGCGAGCTGGGCCCGCGGGGCGGCAGACGCGCGTGCAGGTGCCCGTGCCGGCTCACTCATAACCGTAGGACCGCAGGTGCTCCTCGCTGTCGGCCCA
>RGEP01000538.1 GCA_009918225.1 Betaproteobacteria bacterium
TCCAGCTGCCATTCCTCCTGCTGCTCCAGCAGCTGGCTGCCCACCAACCTCACGATTGCTGGGTCGTTGGGGAAGATGCCGACCACGTTGGTGCGTCTCTTGATCTCCTTGTTGAGGCGCTCGAGCGGGTTGGTGCTCCAGATCTTGCGCCAGTGCTCCTGCGGGAAGTGCAGGAAGGCCAGCACGTCGTCACGGGCGGATTCCATCACCGGCACAGCGGTGGGGAACTGCTTGCGCAGCATCTCGGTGACCCGCTGCCAGTGGGCACGCACCTGATCGGGGGCCTGGATCACGAACACCGCTTTCATGGCCGCCGCCACCATGTCCTGGCCAGCCTTCGGGACGTGGGACAGGAGGTTGCGCAGGAAGTGCACCCGGCACCTCTGCCAGGAGCAGCCCTGGAACATCCGCTTGATCGCCGCTGTCAGGCCCATGTGGGCATCGGAGATCACCAGCCGGGTGCCAGTGAGACCGCGTTCCTTGAGCGAGCCCAGGAACTGGCGCCAGAAGCCCTCCGCCTCGCTGTCGCCCACGGCAATGCCGAGCACCTCGCGGTAGCCAAGGGCATTAATGCCGATCGCCACCACGACGGCCCTGGAGCAGACCTGCATGTTCCGCCCCAGCCGGCCGTGGAGGTAGGTGGCGTCGAGGTAGACGTAGGGGAAGCGGGCATGGTCCAAAGGCCTCTGCAGGAAGGCCTTGACCTGCTCGTCGAGGCCCTGACAGATCCGGCTCACCTCCGATTTGGAGATGCCGCTGGCTCCGCCCAGCGCCTCTACCAGGGCATCCACCTTGCGGGTGGAGATGCCGCCGGTGTAGGCCTCCATCACCACGGCGTAGAGGGCTTTGTCGACCCGGCGGCGCGGTTCGAGCCAGTTGGGGAAGAAGCTGCCTTGCCTGAGTTTGGGGATGGCCAGGGTGAGGTCGCCCACCTGGGTCGTGAGCACCCGCTCGCGGTAGCCGTTGCGGTGGGTGGAGCGCTCCTCTGGCCGGCGCTCATGGAGCTGAGCACCGATGGCGGCAGAAACCTCAGCCTCCAGCAGGTCGTGGAAGCCCCGGCGCACGATCTCAGGGATCAGGGCGCCAGCGGTGGTGCCCTCCATGAGCTGAGCCAGCTCGGAGGCGCCACTATGGGTGAGGG
>RGEP01000539.1 GCA_009918225.1 Betaproteobacteria bacterium
GCGTTTTTTGCCGCCACCGCCTGGGGCTTTGGCATCGGCCATGAAGTGGCCGGCGCTTGGCTGGGCATGCTGATGGGGCTGAACGCCGGGGTGTGTGCGGTGTTGTTGCTCAGCGGCGTGCACAGCGCCTGGCGGCGCCGGCCCTCCTAAGCCGCGCAATCCGCGCCACAGCAGGCCGTCTCCACGGGGCAGCGGGCCGCCAAGCGCAGTCCGTTCCGCTGCGACAGGCCCGATCCACGATGGCCTGCAGGGTGCCTCGTCCCCTGCTCTGATAGGCTCACACCAACCTCGGCGCCCCAGGGCTTCGGGGTTTGATCAACACGTGTGAGCCTCCATGAAGCCGCCTACCCGCACTGAACTTCCCGTTGTCGTCGCCGGTGGCGGCATTGGCGGCCTGGCCGCGGCCCTGGCCCTGGTGCGCCAGGGCTACCAGGTGACGGTACTGGAGCAAGCCCCGGAAATCGGCGAAATCGGTGCGGGCATTCAGCTGGGGCCCAATGCCTTCCATGCCTTTGACGCCCTGGGCGTGGGCGACAAGGCCCGCGGCCGAGCGGTGTACACCGAAGCCATGGTGATGCACGACGCCATTGATGAGTCGCTGGTGGGGCGCATTGAGACGGGCGAGGCCTTCCGGCAGCGCTTTGGCAACCCCTATGCGGTGATCCACCGCGCCGATGTGCACCTGTCGTTGTTGGAAGCCGCGCAGGAAAGCGGCCGGGTGAGCTTTCACACCCATACCCGGGTGGAGCGTGTGGAGCAGGACGAGGCCAACAGGACCGTGACCGTGGTCGACCAAAACGGACAACGCTGGGTGGGCCAAGCGCTGATTGGTGCAGACGGCGGCAAATCGGTGGTGCGCGAGCAGTATGTGAACGACCCGCCGCGCGTCACCGGCCATGTGGTGTACCGCGCCGTGGTGGACAAAGCCGACTTCCCGCAGGACCTGCAGTGGAACGCGGCCAGCCTATGGGCGGGCCCCAAGTGCCACCTGGTGCACTACCCGCTGCGTGGGGGCGAGCAGTACAACGTGGTGGTCACTTTCCACAGCCGCCAACAGGAAACCTGGGGCGTAACCGATGGCAGCAAGGCCGAGGTCGAGAGCTACTTTCAGGGCATCAGCCCCAAAGCCCGCCAACTGATT
>RGEP01000540.1 GCA_009918225.1 Betaproteobacteria bacterium
TTGGCCGAGCACATGCTGGTGCTGGGCGTGACACAGCCCAACGGCGTCAAGCGCCATGTGGCGGCTGCCTTCCCCAGCGCCTGCGGCAAGACCAACTTCGCCATGTTGATTCCCCCGGCGGGCCTGAAGGACGCGCAAGGCCATACCTGGAAGGTGACCACCATCGGCGACGACATCGCCTGGATCAAGCCGGGCCCCGATGGCCGCCTGTACGCGATCAACCCCGAGGCGGGCTACTTCGGCGTGGCCCCCGGCACCAACCACAAGACCAACCCGAACTGCATGGCTTCCCTGCAGCGCGACGCCATCTTCACCAACGTGGCGCTCACGCCCGAGGGTGATGTGTGGTGGGAAGGCATGACCGATGTGCCCCCGGCCGAGCTCACCGACTGGCAAGGCCAGCGCTGGACCCCGGCCATCGCCAAGGAAACCGGTGCCAAGGCGGCCCACCCGAATGCCCGCTTCACCGTCGCGGCCACCAACAACCCCGTGCTCGACGCCGACTGGGACCAGCCGCAAGGCGTGGCCATCGACGCCTTCATCTTCGGCGGCCGGCGCAGCACCACGGTGCCGCTGGTGACCGAGGCCCGCAACTGGGTGGAAGGCGTGTACATGGCCGCCACCATGGGCAGCGAAACCACCGCCGCGGCCGCAGGCCAGCAAGGCGTGGTGCGCCGTGACCCCTTCGCCATGCTGCCCTTCATGGGCTACAACATGAGCGACTACTTCCAGCACTGGCTGGCCCTGGGCAAGAAGCTGCAAGCCCAGGGGGTGACCTTGCCGCGCATCTACTGCGTCAACTGGTTCCGCAAAGGGGCCGATGGCAAGTTCGTGTGGCCGGGTTACGGCGAAAACATGCGGGTGCTCAAGTGGATGCTTGAGCGCGTGGAGGGCAAGGCCGAGGGCGTGGAGCATGCCGTGGGCATCAGCCCGCGCTATGAAGATTTGTCTTGGGCCGGTTTGGAATTCAGCCGCGACCAGTTCGACAGCGTCATCAGCATTGACCGCCAGGCCTGGGCCGAGGAGCTCAAGTTGCACGACGAGCTGTTTGAGCAACTCGCCTACCACCTGCCCGAGGAACTGCGGCAGACCAAGGCGCAGATCGCGCAGCGCCTGGCGGCCTGAGACTTTGGGCGGCGCA
>RGEP01000055.1 GCA_009918225.1 Betaproteobacteria bacterium
GATGGCGCAAGGCACGCCCGAAGAAGTGGCCGCCGATGAGAACAGCCTGACCGGACAGTATCTGGGCCAGGTCTTGCGCATTGCGGTGCCGCAGCAGCGCCGTGTGCCCGCTTCCGGCGCATGGGGCTTGGCCGGCCCTTCGCACCTGCGCATCGTCAATGCGCGGGGCCACAACCTGCTGGGGGTGACGGTGCAGATTCCCTTGGGTGTGATGACCTGCGTGACGGGCGTATCGGGCTCAGGAAAAAGCACGCTGATCAACGACACGCTGTATGCGGCCATGGCCAAGCGCCTGAACAACGCCGCCACCGAGCCCGCACCGCACGATGAGATCGAGGGCGCAGAGGCGCTGGACAAGGTGATCAATGTGGATCAAAGCCCGATTGGCCGCACCCCACGCAGCAACCCGGCCACCTACACCGGCCTGTTCACCCCCATCCGCGAACTGTTTGCCGATGTGCCCACCGCCCGTGAGCGGGGCTACGGGCCAGGCCGTTTCTCCTTCAACGTGGCCGCTGCGCAAGGCGGAGGGCGCTGCGAGAGTTGCCAGGGTGACGGCGTGATCAAGGTGGAGATGCACTTCCTGCCCGATGTGTATGTGCCTTGCGATGTGTGCCACGGCAAGCGCTACAACCGCGAAACCCTGGAGATCCTCTACAAGGGCCGCAACATCCACGAGGTGCTGGGCATGACGGTGGAGGATGCGCACGCCTTCTTCAATGCCGTGCCCACCATCGCCCGCAAGCTGCAAACCCTGCTGGACGTGGGCTTGGGCTACATCACCTTGGGCCAGAGCGCGACCACGCTGTCGGGCGGCGAGGCGCAGCGGGTGAAGCTGGCGCTGGAGCTGTCCAAGCGCGACACGGGCCGCACGCTCTACATCCTGGACGAACCCACCACCGGGCTGCACTTCCACGACATTCAGCTGCTGCTCAAGGTGCTGGCGCAACTGCGCGAGGCGGGCAACACCATCGTGGTGATCGAGCACAACCTGGACGTGATCAAGACCGCCGACTGGGTGATCGACCTGGGCCCTGAAGGGGGCAGCGGCGGCGGGCAGGTCTTGGTGGCCGGCACACCCGAGGCGGTGGCGGCCTGCGAGCGCAGCCACACGGGGCGCTTCCTCAAGACCCTCTTGCCATCGGTGTTGGAACCGGCCGCGTGAGAATCAATGCGCCGACTGCACGGGTACCGCTGCCCGCGCAGGCCGGTGCATCAGCGATTCGATCAAGGAGACCATCATGGGCCAGACCCTCACCCTGACCGCCAGCGATGGCCGCAAGCTGGCCGCTTATTTGGCTGAACCCATGGGCACGCCCAAAGGTGGCCTGGTGGTGGTGCAGGAAATCTTCGGTGTGAACCCGCACATCCGGTCGGTGGCCGATCGCTGGGCGGCTGAAGGCTATGTGGTGCTGGCCCCAGCCCTGTTCGACCGTCAGGAGCCTGGGATCGAGCTGGGCTATACCGATGCAGACCTGCAGCGTGGCTTTGGCCTGATGCAGGCTGCTGGCTTGGAGGCGCCGCTTTTGGACATTGACGCAGCCCGTGCCGAGTTGCAGCGGCGCTTGGGTGCTGCCGGCAAGGTTGGTGTTTTGGGCTTTTGCTGGGGCGGCCTTCTGAGTTGGCTGTCGGCCTGCAAGGTCTCAGGGTTCGCCGCGGCCGTGCCCTACTACGGTGGCGGCATCCCCAACCATGCCGCCCTCAAGCCGCAGTGTCCGGTGCTGGCGCACTTCGGTGAGCGCGACCATTGGATTCCCACTGACAGCGTCCAAGCCTTTGCTGCAGCGCAGCCCGCGGTGCAGGTGCACGTGTACGCGGCCGACCACGGCTTCAACTGTGACCAGCGTGGCTCGTATGACGCTGCGGCTGCGCAACTGGCGCGCGAGCGCAGCCAGGCCTTTTTGGCCCAGCACCTGGCTTAAGGAGCGCGCCGCTGTGGGTACGGCGCACACCTAGCGCCAAAAAGAAACCGGCCCTGGGGCCGGTTTTTTTCAAGGTGTTGGCAGCCCGCTGAAAACAGCCGGCTGCGCACCGTCTCACTTCAGATGGCCGTTGATCAGCTTGGTCATCTCGAACATCGAGACCTGGGCCTTCTTGAAGATGACCTTGAGCTTGTCGTCCGCATTGAGGTGCCGCCTTCTTGGCCGGAGCGGCCTTCTTCGCAGTTGCCATGTTCAATCTCTCCATCAAGGTCGTTGTTGATGTGCCGGGTGGAGGTGAGCGTTCTAGAAAGCGGCTCGGTTGTTCTCGAGCACCCTGCGGGCGCAATGGTAATGCGAGTTCTCCTTGTGGAGAAGGGGATTTCCCTCTGAAAACCCGCAGCGATGCGACCCATCAAGGCTTTTTGTCGCGTGGTCACAACCGATGCAGCCGATTTTCGCGGTCTGCAGCGCAGCATCACACGCTACAGCGGCACGTTGGGGGGCAAGACGGGCGGCAAGTCTTCTTCGCGCATGCCGCGAATTTCGGCGAAGGCGCGTCGGCGTTCGCGCTCCAAATCGCGCAGCCGCGAATCGATCACCGAGGCTTCCACATAGTCGGGCGCGCGGCTGCTGCGCACCAGGCGTTGACCCGCCTTGAAGCGATCCAGGGCTCCGTTGAGGTCACCCAAGGCCCAACGCGCTTCAGCCTCGGCCCGCACCGCACGCAGCGGTTGGTCCAATGCCTGGTGGCAGGTGGACAGCACCGACCACGCCAGCGCATCGTGCTTGCGGTCGATGACCCACGTGGCCAGCCCATCGGCATGCAGCTGCAGGGCCTGTCGGGCCTTGGCCCGTTCACGAAGGTCGGTGGACTGCTGCAGCCATTTGAGAGCGGCTTCTGCGCGCGCCAACCGCACCGCGCGATCGCGTCCGTTGAGGGATTCCAGCTGCGCCGTGGCCCGGTGCGCTTGGCCCTCGGCCACCGCCACCTCGGCCGACAGCATGTCCACCACCGGCCGCGAGGAGGGCAGCAGGGGCCGCGACTGCAATTCCTGCAGATGGCGTTGGGCAGCGCGGGGCTCACCCAACAGCAGGCTGGCCAGCGTGGCCGAGTACAGCGTGGCCACCCGGTCTTCGACCGCGTTGTCTTGCGCAGCCAGGGCCTGCCAGCGCCGCAGGGCCGGCACCTGAAGCTCCATCAGCACGCGCGCGCGGGCCCGCATGAGCTGGTGCATTTCCTGGGAGGGCAGGTCCAATGCCAGGCGCTGCTCGGTGATGCGCACCGTTTGTCCCACGGGACCACCGGCTGCACCCAGGCTGGCCGATTGCGCCTGGGCCTGCGCTTGTTGCACCCGCGATTGCGCCTCGCCGATGCGCTCCACCGTCAACGGGTGGCTGCGCAAATAGGGAAAGTTGCCGCTGTCGTTGAGCCGGTTGGCCCTTTGCAGGCGCTCAAAGATGGCCGCAACCCCCGCGCCGTTGTACCCCGCCTCGGTCATGATGGTGAAGCCGATGCGGTCGGCTTCGCGCTCCATGTCGCGCGAGAAGTTCAGCTGACCTTGGGCCATCGCCGCTTGAGAGCCCATGATGGTGGCCTGGGCCAAGTCGGGGCTGCCGCTGCGTGCTGCAGCCAGCAGACCCAACAGCATGCCGGCCAAGCCCAGGGCCGACTGCCGCCGCGCGCTGCTGTTGGAGCGCGCGATGTGCCGCTGGGTGACGTGGGTGAGTTCATGCGCCAACACCGCAGCCAATTCGTCGGTGGTGGCGGCCTGGGCAATCAGGCCCAGGTGGATGCCCACAAAGCCGCCGGGCAGCGCGAAGGCGTTGATGGATTTGTCGCGCAGGAGAAAGGTCTCCCATGCAAAGGCCTGGTCGGTTTCTGCAACGATTTCTCCGCGTGCACGCGCCACCCGAACCAAAGGGTTCCAAAGCGCCTGGGCATAGGACAGCAGCAGGGGGTCGTCCAAGTACGCCGGGTCGCGGCGGATCTGGCGCATCACATATTCGCCCACGCGCCGCTCGGTGCCCTCGGAGATATCGCCCGAGTCGGGTTCACCCAGGGACGGCAGCCGTTGAAGCTCTGATCCGTCTGCAGCAGCCAGCCCTCGGGGCGCGTGCAGGCCGGCAGCCAACACGGCCAGGGCCACCACGCCGCGCAGCAGCGGGCGGGACGGCCGGGCTGCGCGCGTCGCACCGGCTTTGGCGCGGTCGCAAGGCCTCAGACGTGGGGCAGGAGCCTCAGACATGTGGCCTATCATCGCACTGCTTTGTTGCCCGCGCATGTCGCTTCAAGAACCGCACCATGTCTTCAGATCCCCACGCCGCGCCCCTTTCTCCGCTGACCCACTTTGATGCACAGGGCCAAGCCCATATGGTGGACGTGGGCACCAAGGCGCACACCCACCGGGTGGCAGTGGCCGAGGGCCAGATCCGCATGCAGCGCAGCACCTTTGAATTGATCCGGCAGGGCCAGGCCAAAAAAGGCGATGTGATCGGTGTGGCTCGGCTGGCGGCCATCATGGCGGCCAAGAAGACCCCGGATCTCATCCCGCTGTGCCACCCGTTGCCGCTCACCCGCGTGGCGGTGGACTTTGAGTGGATCGAGTCCACACCGGCGGTGCGGTGCGTGGTCACCGCTGAGACCGTGGGCAATACCGGCGTGGAAATGGAAGCCCTGACCGCGGTGCAGGTGGGCCTGCTGACCATCTACGATATGTGCAAGGCCGCCGACCGCGGCATGGAAATGACCGGCGTGCGCCTCTTGGAAAAGCAAGGCGGCAAGAGCGGGCATTGGGTGGCGTCGAAGGGCTGATCAGCTGCCGGCGAATGGGCGGCCATTGAAGGGAGCTGGGCCTGAAGGCCCACAGCAGACCTGGGCGGAGGCTGGCCTTAGTGAGCGCCCAGGAACTCTCGCCAGGTCCAAGGGCGCTGCGGCGCTTCGCACACAAAGTGGCGCCAGGTCGGCGTTTGCGGGTCGGTGCAGGCCTGCAGCCAGGATTGGGCGGCGGGGTGCTGGAATTCGCGCAGCCGTGCGGCCAGGTGGCGTGCCCGGTCACGGTCACCAGGGCCATTGCGCGCGGCCAGGGCATTGGCCCAGGCCATCATGAGCCTGGGGTCGAGCAAGACATGGCTGGCGCGTTCGAAGCTGTGGTCGCTGGCGCCCGCCCAGGGCTGACCGGGTTCGGGCTGCAGGGTGACGGCACGCGCATAGTGCGCCTGGTCGCTGAACCAGGTGGCCTGTTCGCCCCGTTCGATGCGCAGCGCCAAGGGACCGGCACCGGCGGTGGGTGAGTAGATGGCCCGTACGGTGCGCAGGTCGGCATAGGCCCAGGCGGCCACGGCCAAGGCAGCTGCACCGGCCACCATGAGCAACAGCGCCTGCCAACGCGCGGCCTTGCCCCACGGCCGGTCCCAGCCCAGGCACACCGCCAGGGCCAAGGCCGTGGGCAGGCTGAAGTAGGCGTACCACAGCGGAAACTCCAGGAGGCTGTGCCAGCCCACCGCCAGCAGCATCAGCCAGGCGCCGCGCCGTTGAACCGCATCGGCGTCTTCAGCTGCGGACCAGACCCGCCGGGTGGCCGCGAGCAGCCCATATCCGGCTGCGGCAAAGAAGGCCAGCCCCAATGGCAGGCCCAAGACGGTGAGCAGGTGCAAGGGCAGGCTGTGCGCGTGGCCGAAGGGCTCGCCCGGTCGCTCGCTCATGGGGGTGAGGGTCCAGGCGATGTTGAAATGCCCCAGGCCCACGCCGGTCCACGGCTGTTGCCCGATCAAGGCCAGTGCATTGGCCCAGATGGCCCAGCGGCCGCTGGAGACTTCGCCGGATTGGACCTGCTCCAGGCGGGTGACCACGCCCAAGGCGGGGCCGCCTTGGGCGGCTGATTCCACCAAGGCCCACACCGTGGCGGCGGCCATCAGGGGCGCCGCGAACAACAGGCCCCGCGTGTGCATCGGCAATCGGCGGTCGAGCAGGGCCCACAGGGGCAAGAGCGCCACCCCCAACAAACCGGTGCGAGAGCCGCTGAGCACCACGGCCACCATGAGCAGGGCCATGCCAGCCACACCCGCACCCCGCGGCAGCCGCGCCAGGGCGTGCAACACGGCCCATGCCAGTGCGCCCCACAGCAGCAAGGTGGCCAAGTGGTTGGGCTGGCGCAGATGTCCCACGGCCCGCCCGGGGTCATGGCTGGCTTGAACCCACTGGCCCAGCGGCCCTTCCAAGGCTTGCGGCAGCAGCACCTGAAGCACGCTGATGGCCGCGCTGAGCAGGCCGGCCACGGCCACTGCCGTGATCAACAACATGGGCCAAGGCGAGCGCCGCTGATCGGGCGCCGGGAAGGCCGCCACCTGCACAGGTGCCTCCTGCCAACTGCGCACCCCGAGCACGCCGGCCACCAATCCGGCCACCGCCAGGGCCCAGAGTTCAGCGGGCGCGGTGACCAGGGGCGCGGGCCCCGTGGGAACCAAGGCCGGTGAGGCCGACAGCAGCCCCAACACCGGCAGGACGAACCGGTGCGTGAGCCGCATTCAGGGCGAGAGCTTGTCGCAGTCGTCCGACTGATAGCCGGCCACCACCGACTTCGTCACCTTGCACTCCCAGACGATGGGCGATTGGGTGATGTCCACCACCTTGATGGTGACAACGGTGCTGGCCACTGCATCGCTTGCGGCGGTGGCGGGAAAGCGCCCCGTGAGGGTCACGGTGTTGCCTGCAGCCACACAGGTGCTGGCGGGCAGGCCGGCGCAAGCGTCCGCCGCCGCCGCGTTGGCCGCCTCGGCTACCTTGACCTTTTCGCCGGCCACATTGGACACGGCCGTGCCCACTTCTGCCTTGGCCACATAGTTGCGGTATTGAGGCAAGGCGATCGAGGCCAGCACGGCCACGATGGCGACCACGATCATCAATTCGATGAGCGTGAAGCCACGATCGGCATGGCACCGGCCCCTGCCGGTTTCGGGGTTGTAGACGTCCATCGAATGGCTCCTCCCTGGGGTCTTCTTGTGTGTCGAGGCGAGGGACTATATCCCTGCAGAGCCCGTGCACCACGGGCCCTCAAGGGTGACCTCTAGGGGCGCCTCAGGGGGAGCGCTTCAGGGCGTCAGGCCGCTTCGGCCGAGGGCTTGGCCTCGACGGCACGGGCCGACAAGCGCCGTCCGATCAACAACACGAGCAGGGCCCCGGCCACACCGGCGCCATAGCGCACCAGATCGGTCTGGGGCACCTTGGGGAACCAGGTCCAGGCCTGGGTATCGGCCACAGCGGGATCGGTCACGAGCATGGTGCCGGCGATCCAGCCCAAAAGCATGCCACCGGCGGTGATGATGATGGGGAAACGGTCCATCAGCTTCATCACGAATTGGCTGCCCCAAACGATGATGGGAATGCTCACCACGAGACCGAAGATCACCAGGGACATCTTGTGTTCACCGCCGGCACCTTCTGCCGCACCGGCAATGGCGATCACGTTGTCGATGCTCATGACCAAGTCGGCGACGATCACGGTTTTCACCGCGGCCCACAGGCGATCGGACCCCTCGATGTTGCCGTGGGCGTCTTCGTCACCGGGGGCCAACAGCTTCACGCCAATCCACACCAGCAACAGGGCACCCACGATCTTGAGGAACGGGATGGCCAACAGGGTCAGGGCGAAGAACACCAGGATCACGCGCAGGCCTACCGCGCCGGCTGTGCCGTAGATGATGCCCATGCGGCGCTGCGCTTCGGGCAGCTTGCGGCAGGCCAAGGCGATGACCACCGCGTTGTCGCCACCCAGGACGATGTCGATGAGGATGATCGCCAGAACGGCGGAAAGAAAGTCAGCGGTGAGGAAGTCCATGCTTGCAAGGGTGTTCGGTTTGCGCCTTGCCGCGGACCCGAGGCCGCGCGATGTCTGCATGGATGCGGACCTTCGAGCGGCGCCTTGCCTACGGCGCTGTCGAAGGTCTTGCTCAGCGTGCCGTGGACACGCCTGATGCACCGGAAGCCGCGTGGAGCCGGCTGTCGTGGTGACGATGCATCAAACTGCGTCGGGCCTTGGGCCCGAATGCAGCCGGGAGCTACTCCCCTTCAAAGGTGGGGATTCTGTCTGTTCGGTGATGTCCCTGAATCGTTTGGGGCTGTTCAGGCCGGCGGGGCGGCGGCCTGGTCGCTGGTCTCGCTTTGGCGGGCTTGCCGTGCCTGCCGCCAGCGGCCTACGGCCACCACCAACAAGGCGCCCACCACCCCGGCCACATTGGCCCAGATGTGGGGCAGGTCGCCCCAACGCTCGGTGACCGCTGGGTCGGTCATGACCATTTCACCGGCCAAGAAGCCCAGCAGGGCTGCGCCCAGGGTGATGATGACCGGAAAACGCTGCATCACGCCCAAGAGCAAGGTGCTGCCGAACACGATGAGCGGAATGCTGATGGCCAAGCCCAGCACCAGCAGGGTGGTGTCGCCCTTGGCTGCCGCGGCCACGGCCAGCACGTTGTCCAGGCTCATCACCAGGTCAGCCACCAAGATGGTGCGGATGGCACTGCCCATGCTGCCGTTTTCTTTGCCCACTTCGCCTTCGCCATCGTCGTCGCCACCCAAGAGGTCTACGCCGATGTACAGCAGCAGCAGGCCGCCGATGATCTTGAGGAAGGGCAGGCGCAGCATGGCCGCGGCCACCACGGTCAGCAAGATGCGCAAGACGATGGCTGCGCCGCTGCCGAACAGGATGGCCTTCTTCTGTTGATGGGCGGGCAGCGAGCGCGCTGCCAGTGCGATCACCACTGCGTTGTCACCCGACAGCAGGATGTTGGCGATGATGATGGAGCCGAGGCCGGCCCAGAAGGCGGCAGAGGAGAGGTCCATGGTCGAGCCCTTCGCGAGGAGGTGGGGGCAGGGCCGGACGCCATACCCGTGAAAACCTCATCAGTGTAGACCCTGATCGCCCCGCTGAACACCGTAGTTTTACGAACGGTGTCCAGCGGCCCTCCCCAGGGGCAGGAGGCTCAGAGCATGGCCTTGAGCAGCTTGGCCATCTCGGAGGGGTTGCGGGTGACTTTGAAGCCGCAGGCTTCCATGACCGCCAACTTGGCGTCTGCCGTATCAGCCCCGCCGCTGATCAGCGCACCGGCATGGCCCATGCGCTTGCCCGGGGGGGCAGTGACGCCGGCGATGAAGCCCACGATGGGCTTTTTCATATTGGCCTTGCACCACTGCGCGGCTTCGGCTTCGTCGGGGCCGCCGATCTCGCCGATCATGATGACGGCGTCGGTGTCGGGGTCGTCGTTGAAGGCCTTCATCACATCGATGTGCTTGAGGCCGTTGATCGGGTCGCCGCCGATACCCACGGCGCTGGACTGGCCCAGGCCGATCTCGGTGAGCTGGGCCACGGCTTCATAGGTCAGCGTGCCCGAGCGGCTGACCACGCCGATGCGGCCCTTGCGGTGGATGTGGCCGGGCATGATGCCGATCTTGATCTCTTCGGGGGTGATCAGGCCGGGGCAATTGGGGCCCAGCAGCAAGGCCTTCTTGCCGCCGGCGGCTTCCTT
>RGEP01000541.1 GCA_009918225.1 Betaproteobacteria bacterium
ACCACGATGTGCGCGCCGTGCTCCAGGCTCGCCAACTGCGGCCGCATGGTGGCCCCACCACACAAGGTGAGCACCTTGATGTTGTCTTCGGCCCGCGCCAGGCGTCGAACCTCCTGGGTGACCTGGTCGGCCAGTTCGCGGGTGGGGCACAGCACCAGGGCCTGCACCGCCAGGCGCCGCGGGTTCAGATTGGCCAGCAGCGGCAGGCTGAAGGCTGCGGTTTTGCCGCTGCCGGTCTGGGCCTGTGCGATCAGGTCTTTGCCGGCCAGGGCCAAGGGCAGGCTGGCGGCCTGGATCGGGGTCATCCAGGCATAGCCCAGCTGCCGCAGGTTGGCCAGCACATGGGCCGGCAGCGGCAGGGTCGCGAAGTCCAAGGACGGAGCGGCGTTCATCCCCGGCGCCGTGCCTGAACGGCTTGGCTGAGGACGTCCAAAACTTGAAGTGAGTGCTCCCACCCGATGCAGGCATCGGTAATGCTTTGCCCGTAGGCCAGCGCTGCGGGCTTGTCCTTGCCGGGGGTGAACTTTTGTGCGCCGGCCTTGAGGTGGCTTTCCACCATCACACCGAAGATGGAACGGCTGCCGCTGCTCATCTGCGCGGCCACATCGCGCGCCACGTCCACCTGTTTTTCGTGCTGCTTGGAGCTGTTGGCATGGCTGAAGTCGACCATCAAGGAGGCCGGCAACTTGGCCGCTTCGAGCTCTTTGCAGGCGGCTGCCACGCTGGCCGCGTCGTAGTTGGGGGCCTTGCCACCCCGCAGGATCACGTGGCAGTCCCGGTTGCCCTTGGTCTCCACTATGGCCACTTGGCCGTTCTTGTGCACCGACAAGAAGTGGTGGGGCCGTGAAGCGGCCTGGATGGCGTCCAGCGCGATCTTGATGTTTCCGTCGGTCCCGTTCTTGAAGCCGATGGGTGCGCTGATGCCGCTGGCCAGTTCGCGGTGCACCTGGCTTTCCGTGGTGCGCGCGCCGATCGCGCCCCATGAAATCAGGTCGCCGATGTACTGAGGCGAAATCACATCCAGAAACTCGCTGGCCGCTGGCAAGCCCAGCCGGTTGATCTCCAACAGCAGCTGCCGCGCCATGCGCAGCCCTTCATCGATGCGGTAGCTCTCATCGAGATACGGGTCGTTGATCAAGCC
>RGEP01000542.1 GCA_009918225.1 Betaproteobacteria bacterium
ATCTCGGAGGTGCTGGCCTGGTAGAAGCGTGTGTCGGGCTTGATGAGGCGGATCGCCTCGAGCAGGTGCACCGCGCCGATGCCGGTGATCTGCGCCGTGGTGGCCGGCTGCGCGAAGCTCACGCCCACGAAGCTTTGCGCCGCAAGGTTGTAGACCTCGTCAGGCTGCACGCGACGCACGAGGTCGATCGTGCAGCCGGCGTCGGTCAGGTCGTATTCGACGAGGTGCAGCTTCGGGTGGCTTGCCACGCCGAGTTCCTGCAATCGCCAGAAATTGACCGAGCTGCTGCGCCGGAAGGTGCCGTGCACCGTGTAGCCCTTGGCCAGCAGCAGTTCACACAGATAGGCGCCGTCCTGACCGGTGACGCCGGTGACGATGGCTGTGCGGGCCGGGCCGGCCGGTGTGGGGTGAGTCATGGTGTGAACGCAGACCGCCAACAAAAACGGGCCAGGCGTGTGAAGCGCTGGCCCGGACAAGTCAGTTTTTGACCATTGAGTCAGGAAAACTGGCGCGGCTGGCAGGATTCGAACCCACGACCCCTTGGTTCGTAGCCAAGTACTCTATCCAACTGAGCTACAGCCGCAAAAGCTGCGCAGTATAGCAGGCGGCGGGCGGGCGGTTTTCGCGCGGCCCGCCTGGGTGCGGTGACGGGCGTGTTTCTCGCGCCACGCGCCGGCGGTGCCCGGCTTTGCGTCGATTGGAAGTTCGTATACATTGTGTTGCGTATTTAACTTTCCAACACGAATGCCCTTCGAATCGACCCAACCCGACTCACTGCTGCTGGTCGACGTGGTTGCGTCGGTACGCCTGATGCAGTCTGATGAGGCGGGCTACATGGCGCGATGGCAGCGCATTGCACGGCGCGTGATCCACGACATCGCGCCCGGGCAGGGTGGCCGGCTGCTCAAGAGCCAGGGCGACTCGCTGATGCTGGCCTTCGCGCACGCCCAGGGTGCGCTCAGCGCGGCATTCCTGATCCTGCAGGCGGTTGCGCACATGGAGGCGGGCGAGCCGCACGACAAGCGCATCGCGCTGCACGGTGCGCTGCATCTGGCGCGCTACCAGCGCAACGACATCGACATTTACGGCAGGGACGTGAACCTGCTGGCGCGGCTCGCGGGGATTGCGGGGGCATCGGAG
>RGEP01000543.1 GCA_009918225.1 Betaproteobacteria bacterium
GGCGCAGGATTCGCCCTTGGGCATCGGCCAAGACCGTGTAGGGCAGGCCGCCGGCGCTGTTGCCCAGCGTTCGGGCCATGCTGGAGCCCTCAGCGCCGGCCAGGGCCACCAAAAAAGATACCGGCTGGCGGGCCAAGAAGGCTGTGACAGGCTTGGCTCCGTCTACTGCAATACCCAGCATCTGCAGGCTTTTTGACTTGTTTTGTTGATAAAAGCTATCTAAAAGTGGCATCTCTCGGACGCAAGGCGGGCACCAGGTGGCCCAGAAATTGATGAGCAAGGGGCGCCCCCGCAGGCTGGACAGCGCCAAATCGGGCCCCTCGGGCTGGGGCAGGGTGAGCGCCCAGAAGTCTTCCCCCAGCGCTGCAGGGCTGGAGGCTGGGCTGCCGCCGCCCGTGGGCGGGGTCGCGGAGGGGTCCTCGCAACTGCGGCTTTGCCACCAATAGCCCGTGGCGCCTGCGGCCAGGCCCACCATGCCGACGCCGAGCCAGCGCCGACGATCAGCCGATCCAGGCGCTGTCGTGGCAGCAGGCGGTGGCGAAAGCGGCGCTGGGTCAGCGCCGGGCTTGGGGGGCGGGTTCGGTGAGGCGCTCATGGCGGGAGGGGCGACTCCAAAAGGTGCTGCAAGGCCGCTAGTGTGCCGCGCCAGCGCAGGCCCCGGGCATCGGGCTTGAGAGCACCCTTGAGGTCATCAGGGGACCACACGCTGATTTCAATGGGCACCAAACCGCCCAGGGCGGGGCACGGCACCTGCAGGCCGATCACGGGAACCGGTTCACGCCCCCGCCCCTGGCGTTGGCCACCTTCAAAGGGCACGCCCTGGTCGAGCAGGGCCAGTTCGGGCCCGGTGGGGTCGTCGGTGTACAGGTCCAGGAGGATGGGGGAGTGCGCTGTGGCAGTGCCGCGCCAGACGGCGCCGCCCACATGCGGGTCAAAGGCCTCCAGCCGTTTCATCCACCGCGCCGCCAGTTCCCGCAATGCTCGCAGGGCAATCGGCTGGGTATCGCCGTGAAACAGTGCCAAATGCTCGCGCACCGCATCCTCGATCGCCAGATGGTCGGGCATCTGCAGCCCCCTTTGGCCGCTCAGGCCGAGGTGCTCGGCGGCTTTTCGGCAGGCGGCGGGGTAGTCCAAGCCATG
>RGEP01000544.1 GCA_009918225.1 Betaproteobacteria bacterium
AGCGTGCTCAGATCCGCATCCATGAGCGTCATCCTAGGCTTACTTTCACAGTTGTCAACTCTTGTTTACGCCTGATTCAGTCCGTTTTGGTGGCCACCATGACCCGGGTCTGCAGGGGCAGCCGGGTGGGCATCAGCTGCACCACCCCAAAACCCGCCGCCGCCAGCAGGCGCCCCAGGTGTTCAGGTGTGCGGGGCCGCCCACGGCCCATGGCCATCAGGTAAAAGCCGAAATAGGCCTCCCCCATGGGTTCTGCCCCGGGCGTGCCCGACATGGGCTCGGCCAGCACCACGGTGCCGCCCGGCGGCAAAGCGGTGTGCACCGCGCGCAACACCGCCAGCACCCGTTCGTCGGGGTGGTCGAAGGCCACCCGGATCAGGGAAATGATGTCGGCCCCCGCGGGCAAGCCGTCTTGCGCGAAATCGCCGCCGTGCACGGTGCAGCGCCGGCCCAGGCCCGCGCGCGTCAGGCGCTCGCGCGCCCGCTCGGCCACCGCCGGCAGGTCAAACAGCATCAGCTGCAGGTGCGGGGCATGCTCGGCGGCCTGTTGCACAAAGCGCCCTTCCCCACCGCCCACATCCAAGAGGCAGCGGTGGCGCCGCAGGTCCACGGCCTGCAACACCTCTTCGGCAATCATGGGCTGCGTGGCCGACATCAGGGCCGAATACGCCCCCGTGGGCGCGTCGGCCTTCAGCAGGGCCACGGGGTCGCGCAGGTCTTCGTACAGCAGGGCATGGTGTTCGACCATGGCCGCGATGCCGGGGTCACCCACCAGGGGCGCTCCCAACACACCCAGGCCATAGGCGCCGGTGTCGCGCTGCTGCAGCAGTTGCAGCGAACAGGCCGCGCGCAGCAAACGCTCCAGGCCGGCCTCGGGCACCCCGGTCAGGGCGGCCAAGCGCGGCAGGGTTTGCGGCCCCGTGGCCAGGTGGTCAAACAGCCGCAGCCGCACACAGGCCAACAGGGTTTGGCTGTAGACGAATCCGGCCATGAGGTCGAACAGCGAACGCGCGCGCCGGCGCACCAGGGCACGCGGCAGCCGCCAGGCCATGGCCCAGCGCCGAAACCAGGGGTGCACCAAACGCGCGTCGCGCCAATCCAGCCACCGGTCGCGCCAGGTGGTGGACGCGGGCGCGGCCC
>RGEP01000545.1 GCA_009918225.1 Betaproteobacteria bacterium
ACGGCCGAGTACGACCTGCATCTGCGCACGCGCCGCTTGCATCAGTGGCGCCAGACCGCGGGTGCCGAGTCGTACTGGTACGACCGTCTGGGCGAGTTGCTGCTTGCGAGCAACGAGTCCAGCCTGGATGTGCTGCGTCGCGCCACCGACCTGCAATCGGCCTGAAGGCCACAGACCACCACCGACCGAAGCCGGAGTTTCCGATGCCTGCCCCGTTCCTGCAGCAGCGCCGCGAGGGCGCGATCCTGATCCTCACCATGAGCCAGCCCGAGACGCGCAATGCGCTGACGGGCAACAGCGCGGTGCAGGAGTTCGTCGACGCCTGCGAGCAGGTCCGGCGCGACCCGAGCATCCGCGTGGTGGTGCTGACCGGCGAGGGCCCGGTGTTCAGCTCGGGCGGCAATGTCAAGGACATGAAGCGCTACCAGAGCGGTACGCTGTCGCCCGATGTGATCCGCGAGGAATACCGCAACGGCATCCAGCGCCTGCCGCGCGCGCTCTACCACCTTGATGTTCCGGTGATTGCGGCCATCAACGGGCCGGCCATCGGTGCGGGGCTGGACCTCACCTGCATGTGCGACATCCGCATCGCGTCGGAGACCGCCACCTTTGCCGAGAGCTTCGTCAAGGTGGGCATCGTGCCGGGCGACGGAGGCGCGTGGCTGCTGCCGCGCGCGGTCGGCCGGTCGATGGCGGCCGAGATGGCCTTTACCGGCGAGGCGCTGAATGCCGCGCAGGCGCTTGCCTGCGGCCTGGTGTCGCGCGTGGTGCCACCCGGCCAGCTGATGGACGCCGCGCTGGACCTGGCGCGCCGCATCGCCGTCAACCCGGGCCAGGTGCTGCGCATGACCAAGCAACTGCTGCGTGAAGGCGAGTGCAGCACGCTCGAATCGCTGCTCGAGCTGTCGGCGGGCTACCAGGCGATTGCCCACATGACGGGTGACCACCACGAGGCGGTCAATGCCTTCATCGAGAAGCGCGCACCGAAGTTCTCATGACAACATCAATCGTTGACGCCGCTGACACGGCGCGTGGCTGCATGCGAAACCCCCGCATGGGGTTCGACCGCAAGATCGAGGAGCGCCTGCTGGCAGCCCGCGTGACCACCGAATCCGCAGATCCGACATGAAGGCCGTGAT
>RGEP01000546.1 GCA_009918225.1 Betaproteobacteria bacterium
ACGCCTGCCGCCCAGGCCATCTCGAGTGCCCGCGAGGCGCGGCTGCGAATGTCGGCCGGGGTCCATTGCCTGCGGTCGGCCATCATGGCCTCGATCGCACCCAGCAGGCCGGGCCGCACCGTGCCCATGCGTGACAGCGTGAAGGCCTTGTCCAGATGGGTATGGGCATCGACGAGGCCCGGCAACACCAGGCGCCCCGCGAGATCCCATTCACCGTCGGCAGGCTGCATGGCCTGTTGCGGCGTGACCGCCTGCAGTCGCCCCTGCTCGTCCAGGCGCAGGTGGGCAAGCACCGGTGTGCCGTTTTCCGTCGGCCAGTCGGCGGGCAGCAGCCAGCGGGGCAGTCGCGCGTGACACAGTCCCCGCAAGGCGGTGCGCAGGGGCAGCGGTGCATTCATGCGAAGCGCTCCATTGATGCGCCGACCTTGCGGCGAAACGCGTCAAGCGTGGCCGGTGTGGCCACATTCATGTGGTAGTACGCGTGGTAGTCGGTGCGCGCGCTGCCGCCGGTCAGCAGGCGCAGGTAGCGGGTGATCGTCTTGCGCGGCGGATCCCCCATGAGCCAGGCCGTCCAGCGCGGGCGGCCGTAGGTCACGACCGCGCTGATGCGCTTGAGGTGGGTCAGTCCGGGTCGCACGTTGGCCGGATCGCTGATGTCAAAGGCCACACCCGGCATCAGCACGCGGTCGAAGTAGCCCTTGAGCATCGCGGGCAGGCCGAAGCACCAGGTCGGGAAGCACAGCACCAGCGCCTCGGCGCGCAGCAGCCGGTCCACATGATGCTGTACCGGTGCGCGGTTGGCAGGCACTTCGTGATAGCCAAGCCGCTCCTCGCGTGACATCACCGGATTGAAGCCTTCGGCATAGAGGTCGCAGTCGTCGACTTCGTGGCCAGCCGCGCGCAGGCCCTGCAGCACCTGCGCATGCAGTGCGGCATTGAAGCTGGTCTCGACCGGATGGCAGTAGATGACAAGGACTCGCATCGAAGCTGTGCGCCTGCGGCGCGTGAATCGCTGGGCTCCACGTGCAAGCGCTGTGCCAGAGGTGCCCGCACGGCTTGTCAGGTTTTCCAGAAACCCTGGTGCGGTCCGCTTGCCTCTTCGATGAGTGCCGGGCCGATGCATTCGATCGGATGCGGCG
>RGEP01000547.1 GCA_009918225.1 Betaproteobacteria bacterium
ATCACCGGCCTGGGCCTCAAGGAAGCCAAGGACCTGGTCGACGGCGCACCGAAGACCGTCAAGGAAGCCATGCCGAAGGCCGACGCCGAGGCAGCGAAGAAGAAGCTGGAAGAAGCCGGCGCCAAGGCCGAGCTGAAGTAATCCGCTCCGTTCCCGAGGCTGGAGTGCCCGACAAGGGTCTCCAGCCTTTGGCGCTTTCAGAGCGCACCCGCAAAAGCCGCTTCCGGCGGCGTTTGCGAGTGTCTTCTGGACCCGACTGCAGAAGACGACTTGGTTCGGGCGATGTGCAACGCATCGCCGTCCGCCATGGTTGGTAGTGGCCAACCCGCCAAGCATGCCCCCGTCGCGGGGCGCACAGTTGCAGGATCTCTCAAGCCCGTGGAGAAGAACTGATGGCCTATTCGTTCACCGAACGCAAGCGAATCCGCAAGAGCTTCGGCAGCCGCGACAGCGTGCTGGAAGTCCCCTACCTGCTGCAGATGCAGAAGGACGCCTACACCGCGTTCCTGCAGGCCGACAACGGCCCGCGCAACCGCACCGACGAGGGCCTGCAGGCCGCGTTCAACGCAGCGTTCCCGATCGTCTCGCACAACGGTTTTGTCGAGATGAAGTTCATCGAATACAACCTGGCCAAGCCGGCGTTCGATGTGCGCGAGTGCCAGACCCGTGGCCTGACCTTCGCGTCTGCCGTGCGTGCGCGCGTGCAGCTCATCATCTATGACCGCGAGTCGTCCACGCCGCAGTCCAAGGTGGTCAAGGAAGTGAAGGAGCAGGAGGTCTACATGGGCGAAGTGCCGCTCATGACCGACAAGGGCTCGTTCATCATCAACGGCACCGAGCGCGTGATCGTCAGCCAGCTGCACCGCTCGCCCGGCGTGTTCTTCGAGCACGACAAGGGCAAGACGCACAGCTCGGGCAAGCTGCTGTTCAGCGCCCGCATCATTCCCTATCGCGGCTCGTGGCTCGACTTCGAATTCGACCCGAAGGACATCCTGTACTTCCGCGTCGACCGCCGCCGCAAGATGCCGGTCACCATCCTGCTCAAGGCCATCGGCCTGACGCCGGAATCGATCCTCGCGAACTTCTTCGTCAACGACAACTTCCGCCTGATGGACAGCGGCGCTCGGCCACGAACTCG
>RGEP01000548.1 GCA_009918225.1 Betaproteobacteria bacterium
CCTGGCCTTGCTCAAGCCCGGCGACGAGGTGCTGCTGCCGGATAACGCATATGGGCCGTCCAAGGACCTTGCACGTACCTTGCTGGCCGACCTGGGCATGATGCACCGCATCTATGACCCCTTGCGCGCCGCGTCATTGCCAGCGCTGATCGGTCCCGCCACCAAGCTGCTGTGGATTGAGGCACCTGGCTCGGTCACCATGGAGTTTCCGGACCTGGTGGGCTTGGTGCGAGCAGGCCGCCAGGCTGGGCTGGCCATCGCTTTGGACAACACGTGGGGAGCCGGTTTGGCCTTCCAGCCCTTTGCCTTGCGCGACCCGCAGGGCGGCCAATGGGGCGTGGATCTGTGCATGCATGCACTGACCAAGTACCCCTCGGGTGGCGGCGACGTGTTGATGGGATCCATCACCAGCGTGGACCGTGCCTTTCACGACCGCGTGCTCACCGCCCACATGCGCTTGGGCCTGGGGGTGGGCGCCAACGACGCTGAAGCCATCCTTCGCTCGCTGCCTTCCATCGAACTTCGCTATGAGGCGCAGGATCATGCGGCGCGTGAGTTGGCGCGGTGGTTGCAGGCGCAAGATGCTGTCGCCCAGGTGCTGCACCCGGCGCTTGCTGGCTCACCTGGTCACGAGTATTGGGCGCAACAGTGCACCCGAGCAGCGGGCATTTTTTCCATCTTGCTGCACGAGTCGTACGCGCCTGAGGCCGTCGATGCCTTCGTAGACGCGTTGCGGGTGTTCCGCTTGGGCTACTCCTGGGGTGGGCCGGTCAGTTTGGCGGTCCCGTATCCGCTGGAAGCGATGCGCCAGGATCGTTCCCATCTGCGCGGTCACCTGGTTCGCTTGTGCATCGGCTTAGAGGCGGTATCCGATCTGAAACAGGACCTGGCTCAGGCCCTCACGGTGCTGGAGCAGTGGGGCACGGCATGAGGGGCTTGGTCAGGCCGCCTTCGCAGGCCGCGGCGGTGGTTGACCTTCTCAAAGCGCTGGCCTGCAGCTTGATCGTGCTGCACCACCTGGCCTTTTATGGGCCCATGTCTGATCACGCGGACGACCTCTTTCCTGGGATCTTCGATTGGCTGTCCCAGCACGGTCGTCTGGCTGTTCAGGTGTTCTTGGTTCTGGGC
>RGEP01000549.1 GCA_009918225.1 Betaproteobacteria bacterium
CGGCGCAGGCCGTCGGACGAGCCCAGCGCAATGGTGCGCACGATGCCGTCGCCGAGCTGCTGCTGCACTTCCAGCGTCAGGGCCGAACCCTCCATCTTCAGCGCGTCGTACACGCGCGGCATCTGGTCACGGGGGAATTCGACGTCCACGACGGCGCCGATGCACTGAACGATCTTGCCCTGGGTTTGGGTGGTCGACATGTTGCGTTCCTCTAATTTCAATTCGTCAATCGTTGGGGGCTTGGCTGCAAGCCTTCGGTCAACCGCTGATGGCGGCTGCACCGCCCACGATTTCCGAGAGTTCCTTGGTGATGGCGGCTTGGCGGGTCTTGTTGTAGACCAGCTTCAACTCACCGATCAGGGTGCCGGCGTTGTCGGTTGCGGCCTTCATGGCCACCATGCGGGCGCTTTGCTCGCTGGCCATGTTTTCAGCCACCGACTGGAACACCAGCGCCTCGATGTAGCGCTTGAGCAGTTCGTCGATCACCGTGGCGGCATCAGGCTCGTAGAGGTAATCCCAGCCATAGGCCTTCTTTTCCTCTTCGGTCTGATCGAGCACGCTGCTTGAAAGCGGCAGCAGCTGTTCGACCAGCGGCTCTTGCTTCATGGTGTTGATGAACTTGGTGTAGCAGATGTGCACCTCGTCGAGTTCACCGGCCACGAAGGCGTCGAGCAGCGTCTTGACCGGGCCGATGAGCTTGTCGAGCTGCGGGGCGTCGCCCAACTGCACGGCCTGGCTCAAAACCTGGGCGCCGATGCGGTTGAGGAAGCCCAGGCCCTTGTTGCCAATGGCCACGGCCACGACACGCTTGCCGGCGGCCTGCGCATCGCGCATCTTGGTGGTCACCGCACGCAGCACATTGGTGTTGAGGCCGCCGCACAGACCCTTGTCGGTGGTCACCACAATGAAGCCCACGGCCTTGGCCGTGCCCGTGGCCCGCATATAGGGGCTTTGGTACTCGGGGTTGGCCTTGGACAGGTTGGCGGTGATGTTGCGGATCTTGTCGCTGTACGGACGCGCCGCGCGCATCCGGTCCTGCGCTTTGCGCATCTTGGAGGCGGCGACCATTTCCATGGCCTTGGTGATCTTCTTGGTGTTCTCCACCGATTTGATCTTGCCGCGGA
>RGEP01000550.1 GCA_009918225.1 Betaproteobacteria bacterium
CGGAGGGGTGCCCGAGTGGCTAAAGGGGGCAGACTGTAAATCTGTTGGCTTACGCCTACGCTGGTTCGAATCCAGCCTCCTCCACCAGCCTGAAGTCGGGCTGGAACTGGCGGACAGACTGTGTGCGGAAGCCTGCCTGGGGCCATTGGATTTCGCCCGATGCGGGAGTAGTTCAATGGTAGAACCTTAGCCTTCCAAGCTAATGACGCGGGTTCGATTCCCGTCTCCCGCTCCAGACGCGGTCTGTTGCTTGTCGGCGATGTGAAGTTTTCGCCCATGTGGCTCAGTGGTAGAGCACTCCCTTGGTAAGGGAGAGGTCGCGGGTCCGATTCCCGCCATGGGCACCATTCAGGCGCCAAATGGCAAAAGGAAAATTTGAGCGTACCAAGCCGCACGTGAACGTGGGCACGATTGGACACGTGGACCATGGCAAGACGACGCTGACGGCGGCGATCACCACGGTGCTGGCCACCAAGTTTGGCGGCGAAGCCAAGGCATACGACCAGATCGATGCGGCCCCTGAAGAGAAGGCCCGCGGCATCACCATCAACACCGCGCACGTCGAATACGAAACCGCCAACCGTCACTACGCCCACGTGGACTGCCCCGGCCACGCTGACTACGTGAAGAACATGATCACCGGTGCGGCCCAGATGGACGGCGCGATCCTGGTGTGCTCGGCCGCAGACGGCCCGATGCCCCAGACCCGCGAGCACATCCTGCTGGCCCGTCAGGTCGGCGTGCCCTACATCATCGTGTTCCTCAACAAGTGCGACATGGTCGACGACGCCGAACTGCTCGAACTCGTCGAGATGGAAGTGCGCGAGCTGCTCTCCAAGTACGACTTCCCCGGTGACGACACCCCCATCGTCAAGGGCTCGGCCAAGCTCGCCATGGAAGGCGACAAGGGCGAACTCGGCGAAGGCGCGATCATGAAGCTCGCAGAGGCGCTGGACACCTACATCCCGACGCCCGAGCGCGCGATCGACGGTGCCTTCCTCATGCCGGTGGAAGACGTGTTCTCCATCTCCGGCCGCGGCACCGTGGTGACCGGTCGCGTGGAGCGCGGCATCATCAAGGTCGGCGAAGAAATCGAGATCGTCGGCATCAAGG
>RGEP01000056.1 GCA_009918225.1 Betaproteobacteria bacterium
GCTCGAAGGGACCGGGGGCCAGGCGGTCGGGCTGGCTATCGGTGCGCTGGCGACTCGGCTTCGACGCCTGTTGCCGTGCTGGGGGCGTGGTCGCCTGCGCCGGACTCGCGGATGTTCTGCGCCATGTCGCCCTTGGGGCCCTTGATCAACTCATAACTGACCCGCCCACCTTGCTTGAGTGTGCGGAATCCGTCCATCTGGATGGCGGAAAAGTGCGCAAACACGTCTTCGCCGCCGCCTTCGGGTTCGATGAAGCCAAAACCCTTGGCATCATTGAACCATTTCACGATTCCCATAGGCATGGCGCTTTCCTCCTTCACGCATCCAACCGTTGATCGATTGTGAGGGGGTACCCCGGGGGTGTCAAGTGTCTATGACACATTTATTTGTCAGGAAAATGTAACAGCCCCTGGACACTCGGCCGGCCCCAGCACAATCCCCTTTTGGGGTGACCCTGCCCCCCTTTGGGCGCACCGTGCATCGCTAGAATCTCCACATGTCCCAAGAGCCTACCCAACCGCCGGCGCTTCCGCCCGGCGGCGCCTCGCCCGAGGATGGGCAAGGGGCGGTGGTGGCCGAGCGCAAGGCGCAGCGCACCAAGCCTCCCAGCCTGTACCAGGTGGTGATGCTCAACGACGATTTCACCCCCATGGAGTTCGTCGTCATGGTGCTTCAAGAATTCTTCAAGCGGGACCTGGAAACCGCCACGCACATCATGCTCAAGATCCACCACGAGGGTCGGGGCGTTTGTGGCGTCTACACCCAGGATGTCGCGGCCACCAAGGTCGAATTGGTCCTCGCCGCCGCTCGGCGTGCGGGGCATCCGCTGCAATGCATTATGGAGGCCGCATGATTGCGCAAGAACTGGAAGTCAGCCTGCACATGGCGTTCGTGGAAGCGCGCCAGCAGCGACACGAATTCATCACCGTCGAGCACCTCCTGCTGGCGCTTCTGGACAACCCCTCGGCGGCGGAAGTGCTGCGGGCCTGCGCGGCAAACATCGACGATTTGCGCAAGAGCCTGACCGGCTTCATTAAGGAGAACACCCCGACCGTGGGTGGAACCGAGGAGGTGGACACGCAACCCACCCTGGGCTTCCAGCGGGTCATTCAGCGCGCGATCATGCACGTGCAGTCCACGGGCAGCGGCAAGAAGGAAGTCACCGGCGCCAATGTGCTGGTGGCCATCTTCGGCGAGAAGGATTCGCATGCGGTGTACTACCTCCACCAACAGGGGGTGACCCGCTTGGACGTGGTGAACTACATCGCCCATGGGATCAAGAAGAGCGACCCGCCCGAGCCGTCCAAGCCCGCAGAGGGGGCCTCCTCAGAGGGCGGTGAGAAGGAGGAGGCGCCCAGCGAAGGCAAGGCCTCGCCCTTGGAGCAGTTCACCCAGAACCTCAACCAGCTCGCGCGCGACGGCAAGATCGACCCCTTGATCGGTCGCGAGGCCGAGGTCGAGCGTGTGATCCAGGTGCTGTGCCGCCGCCGCAAGAACAACCCGCTGTTGGTGGGTGAGGCCGGTGTGGGCAAGACCGCCATCGCTGAAGGCTTGGCCTGGCGCATCACGGAAAGCAGCGTGCCCGAGGTTTTGGCCCAGTCGACGGTCTATGCCTTGGACATGGGCGCCTTGTTGGCCGGCACAAAGTACCGGGGCGACTTTGAGCAGCGCCTCAAGGGTGTGCTCAAGCAACTCAAGGATCAGCCCAACGCGATTCTGTTTATCGACGAGATCCATACGCTGATCGGGGCGGGGGCGGCTTCTGGAGGCACCCTGGACGCCTCCAACCTGCTCAAGCCCGCCTTGTCCTCGGGTCAGATGAAGTGCATCGGGGCCACCACCTTTACCGAGTACCGCGGGATCTTTGAAAAGGACGCGGCGCTGTCACGGCGGTTCCAGAAGGTCGACGTGGTGGAGCCAACGGTCGAGCAAACGGTGGAAATCCTCAAGGGCCTCAAGACGCGCTTCGAAGAGCACCACGGAGTGAAGTACGCCGTGGCCGCACTGCAAGCGGCTGCAGAGTTGTCGGCCAAGTACATCAACGACCGCCACCTGCCGGACAAGGCGATTGACGTGATTGATGAAGCGGGCGCTGCACAGCGCATCCTGCCCAAGAGCAAGCAAAAGAAGACCATCACCCGTGCCGAGGTCGAGGAAATCGTCTCGAAGATCGCCCGCATTCCGCCCGCATCGGTCAGCAGCGACGACCGCAGCAAGCTCAAGACCTTGGACCGCGACCTCAAGAGCGTCGTATTCGGCCAAGATCCGGCCATTGACGCGCTGGCCGCAGCCATCAAGATGGCCCGCAGCGGCCTGGGCAAGCCAGAAAAGCCCATCGGCTGCTTCTTGTTCTCTGGCCCTACGGGTGTGGGCAAGACCGAAGTGGCCAAGCAGCTGGCCTACATCTTGGGCGTTGACCTGATCCGCTTTGACATGTCGGAGTACATGGAAAAGCATGCGGTGAGCCGCCTCATTGGCGCGCCCCCGGGCTATGTGGGCTTCGACCAGGGCGGTTTGCTGACCGAGGCCGTCACCAAGAAGCCTCATTCGGTCCTGTTGCTCGATGAAATCGAGAAGGCCCACCCGGAGGTCTTCAATGTGCTGCTGCAGGTGATGGACCATGGCACCCTCACCGACAACAACGGACGCAAGGCCGACTTCCGCAACGTCATTTTGATCATGACCACCAATGCGGGAGCCGAGACCATGAACAAGAGCACCATCGGCTTTACCACCGCCCGCGAGGCCGGTGATGAACTGGCCGACATCAAGCGCATGTTCACACCGGAGTTCCGCAACCGGCTTGATGCGCAGGTGAGCTTCCGTCCGCTGAACGAAGAAATCATCCTGCGTGTGGTGGACAAGTTCCTCTTGGAGTTGGAGAGCCAGTTGCAGGAGAAGAAGGTGGAGGTCACCTTCACCGATGCGCTGCGCAAGCACCTGGCCCAGAAGGGCTTCGATCCCCTGATGGGCGCTCGACCGATGCAGCGGCTCATCCAGGACACGATCCGCAGAGCCCTGGCCGACGAACTGCTCTTCGGCCGGCTGGTCGACGGTGGGCGTCTTACGGTGGATGTGGACGCCCAGGGGCAGCCCTTGCTGGACATCCAGCCGCCCAAGAAGAGCGACCGCTCCAAGGCCGAGCCGGCCACGGCCTGAGCTGGGCGGGCTGCGCCCGCGCCACCACGGGGCCGGCTCAGCAGTCTTGGAGGGGCTCGGCCCAGGCGGCCGGGTCCTGACGATAGAAGCCAGCGTACAGGCGGTACAGGTCCGCCTGCTCATCGCGAAACCCCTGGGGTTGGGTGAAGAAGGCTTCGCTGGATACCGCGAAGAACTCGGCGATGTCTTGTGCACCGTAGGCGTCCATGACGCTGTCGTAGCCGCAGGCACGGCGCTCGTCGAAGCGGTCGAAGGCCGCTTGCATCGTGGGCTGCCACTGGGCACGGGCGCCACCCGGAAGCGGCGGCACACCGTCGAGCTCGCCATCCAGGCCATCCAAGATATGCACGAACTCATGGATGACCACATTAAAGGCCGGGCCACCGATGCTCTCAAGGCCGGGAGCAGCCCCTTCATTCCAGCACAGCATGACAGGGCCGTCGCCCATGGCCTCGCCCACCAATTCTTCCTGCCAATGGTGGACCAATCCGTGCTCATCCACCCACTCGCGATCCGCGCGTACCGGTCCTTCGTGCATCACGATGCCGACGAAGCCTCGGTAGGCCGTGAGGCCGAGCTTCAGGACAGGCAGGCAGGCTTGGGCTGCGACGGCCAGGGCAATGGGGTCGGTAACCTCAAAGCCCTGGGCGCCATGAAACTCCTTTTGGCGCAGAAACTGGCCGCACAGCAAGCGAAGCTGGGCCTGATCAGCGGGCGAGCGCCAGGCCAAAAAGGGATAGTCCACCAACAGGGCCTGCCACAAGGCCTCGGGTATCGTCACCTTCGACACCCACGGGCCCAAGCCCAGGGCACGGGCCAGCCCGGACAGCCAGCCCACGGTCTCAGGTCCGGGTCAAGGGCAGCCGCGCGAAGCCGTCACGGGTCAGGCGCAGCACTTCAGCCCGCGGACGTGTGGCGCGGAGGTCCCAGTCGGTCAGCACATAGCGGGTGTAGCCGGGCGCCAGGACCTCGGTACCCGGCCGATGGGTGTGGCCGTGCACCAAGCTGCGGCAACCGGCTTGGTGCATCCAGGCCACAGCCGTAGCCGTGTCGATATCGGTGTAGGCCGACCCGGTGCGGGCCAGCCGTTCCTGCGCCTTGGCTTGGCTTCCCTCGCGCAGCCTCTGGGCTTGGGCCCGTCGCTCGGAAAGGGGCAGTGCGAGGAACTGGCGCTGCCAAGCCTCGCTGCGCACCAGGCGGCGGAAAGACTGGTACTCGGTGTCACCGGTGCACAAAAGGTCCCCGTGGGTCAACAGCACGGGATGGTTCCAGGCCATCAGCCGGGTCGGATCGGCCAGGGCGGTCATGGCGGCACGCTGGCGCAAGCGAGACCCCACCAGAAAGTCCCGGTTGCCCACCATAAACGCCAACTGCACGCGAGCAGCACCTTCCTCCAGCGCAGCGACGCATTCGGCTTCAAAGCCGCTGTCGGCGGCGTCGTCGCCGGGCCAGGCCTCAAACAGGTCGCCCAGGATGAACACCGCGTCGGCTCGCGTGCGGCGCAGGTAGTCGCGCCAGGCCACCAGGGTTTCGGGCTGCCCAATGTTCAAGTGCAGGTCCGACACAAAGTCGATCGCTGCCCAACTTTCGTCGGCCTGAACCTCGTAATAGGCGGGCAGGGCGAGTTCCGCGCTCATGGCACCCCGATCAGGCCTGTACGACCGTGACCTTTTCGATCAGCACGTCTTCGACTGGGACATCGGCGTGCATGCCCGAACGTCCAGTCTTCACGCCCTCGATTGCATCAACGACCTCCTGGCCCGACACCACGCGGCCAAACACCGCATAGCCCCAGCCTTGCGGACTTTCCGAGCGGAAATTCAGGAAGTCGTTGTCGGTGGTGTTGATGAAAAACTGCGCCGTGGCCGAGTGCGGTGCTGAGGTGCGCGCCATGGCAATGGTGTAGTGGTTGTTCTGCAGGCCGTTATTGGCCTCGTTTTGGATCGGTGCCTCGGTAGGCTTTTGCTGCATACCCGGCGCGAACCCGCCGCCTTGAATCATGAAGCCCTTGATGACACGGTGGAACACCGTGCCATCGTAGTGGCCACGCTCCACATAGGCCAGGAAATTGGCGACCGACTCGGGGGCCTTGTCGGCGTCGAGTTCAAGCCGCACAACGCCTTTGCTCGTGCTCATGTCGACTAGGGTGCTCATGGGAATGCTCCGGTAGGGTGAAGGGTTCAGGGCTTGAGGACTCGAGCCCTCAGGATCGTGACGGGCGTACTGGGCAGGTGTGCGAACTGGCCCTGCGCTGCCACGGGCACGGCGCGGATCTGGTCAAGGACATCCAGCCCCGCCGTAACGGTGGCAAATACCGCATAGCCTTGGCCATCGCGGGCGTTGGCTTTATCAAGAAAGGGGTTGTCCACCACGTTGATGTAGAACTGCGAGGTGGCCGACTGCGGGTCGGCGGTGCGGGCCATGGCCACGCTGCCGCGGACATTGGACAGCCCATTGTCACTTTCCAGGGGAATCGGCGGGCGCGTAGGCCTTTGCTGCAGCTGGGCGGTGTAGCCGCCCGTTTGCACCATGAAGCTGGCGATGACGCGGTGGAAGATCAGCCCGTCAAAGTGCCGTGTGTTCACATAGGCCAGAAAATTGGCTACCGTGGCGGGCGCCTTGTCGGGGTGCAACTCCAGGTCGATGTCCCCAAGCGAGGTGCTCAGGCGCACCGTTTGGGACCAGCTCGGTGCTGCGGCGCCCAGGCACAGCCCCAACAAGGTCATCATCAACAGGCGGCCACAGCCGCGCAGCAGCGTGCTGGCGTTCATCCGCAAATCAGGTTCCCCTTTTATACTGCGGTCCATTGTAAGGAGAGGCCGCCAGCCTCGACGCTGGCCGGCTTCTTGTCCGGTGGCGTGCATCGGCGGCCGACCAGCGCCGTGACCCTCAAGATCTACAACACGCTCACCCGGCAGGCGCAAGCCTTTGAGCCCCTAGAGCCTGGACATGTCCGCCTTTACGTATGCGGCATGACCATTTACGACCTCTGTCACATTGGCCACGCGCGGATGATGACCGCCTTCGACCTCGTGGTGCGGTGGCTCAGGGCCCGGGGCTATCGGGTCACCTATGTGCGCAACATCACCGATATCGACGACAAGATCATCAAGCGGGCGGTGGAGCGGGGCATCACGCTGCGGCAGCTGACCGATGAAATGACCGAGGCTATGCACCGTGACATCGGGGCCATTGGGGTGCTGCCGCCCACGCATGAACCCCGGGCGACCGACTATGTGCCGCAAATGCTGCGCATGATCGAGCGTCTGCAGGAAAATGGGCTGGCCTATCAGGCGCCTGCAGGCGACGTGAATTTCGCTGTGCGCCGCTTCGAGGGTTATGGGCGCCTGTCGGGCAAATCACTGGATGACCTGCGCGCGGGCGAGCGCGTGGCGGTAGAAGAGGGCAAGCAAGATCCGCTGGACTTCGTCCTTTGGAAGGCAGCCAAGCCCTCTGAACCGGCCGATGCCAAGTACGACAGCCCCTACGGACCCGGCCGCCCCGGTTGGCATATCGAGTGCTCGGCCATGTCGTGTGAGCTCTTGGGCGAACACTTCGATATTCACGGTGGGGGCATGGACCTGCAGTTTCCGCACCATGAAAACGAGATTGCCCAGAGTGTGGGGGCCACGGGGCGCCCCTTCGTCAATGTGTGGATGCACAACGGCTTTTTGAACGTGGACAACGAGAAGATGTCCAAGAGCCTGGGCAACTTCTTCACCATTCGCGACGTGCTGCAACACGTGGACGGGCAGACCCTGCGTTTTCTGTTCATCCGCACCCACTATCGCAGCCCGCTCAACTTCAGCGATGCGCACTTGGACGATGCCCGTGCAGCGCTCAAGCGCCTTTACACGGCTTTGGGCAGCGTGAGTCTGGAACCGCCGACGCACGATGAGGGGGCCTTGATCGACTGGCAGGATCCTCACGCAGCGGCCTTCAAGGCGGCCATGGACGAGGACTTCAATGCGCCGGCGGCCATCGCCGTGCTGTTTGACCTGGCCAGTGAGGTCAACCGCAGCCGACTCCCTGACAAGGCGCGGCTGCTGCGGGCCTTGGGGGGCACGCTGGGCCTGCTGCAGGAGTCTCCCGAGGCTTACCTTCAGGCGGGGTCTGGCATCGCTGAGTCCGATATCCTGGCCCTGATCGAGGCCAGAGCCCAAGCCAAGCAGGGCCGTGACTTCGCCCGTGCTGACGCGATCCGCAACGAGTTGCTGGCGCAGGGCGTCTTGCTCAAGGATGGCCCTCAGGGCACCACTTGGAGCCGCGCGTAAATGGCCTCGACCCCACTGCTGATGACACCGGCCTATTGGGACGAAGCTTGCCGACACCTCAGCCGGCGCGACCGTGTGATGAAGCGCCTGATCCCCCAGTTTGGGCAGGCGCGGCTTCAGTCCAGGGGCGACGCCTTCACCACCTTGGCACGTTCCATCGTGGGTCAGCAGATTTCCGTGAAGGCGGCGCAGGCGGTTTGGGACCGCTTGAGCAGCCCATGGGGTGGCGCGCAAGCGGTGGTCAAGCCCGCCCAGGTGCTCAAGGCGGCCAGCACCGATCTGCGCGCTGCTGGACTTTCAGTGCGCAAGGTGGAGTATCTGCAGGACCTGGCCCGTCACTTCAAGGAGCGCGGTAGCCGTGCACCGCAGTGGACCGATATGGAGGACGAGGCGGTGATCGCTGAGTTGGTGTCGGTCCGCGGAATTGGTCGCTGGACCGCCGAGATGTTCTTGATGTTCGGGTTGATGCGCCCAGATGTGCTGCCACTGGACGATCTGGGCCTCTTGCGCGGGATCAGCTTGAACTATTTCAGCGGGGAGCCTGTCACGCGGTCCGAGGCGCGTGAGGTGGGCGAAGCGTGGGCCCCATACCGCTCAGTGGCCACCTGGTACCTCTGGCGCAGCCTGGACCCGGTCCCCGTGGAATACTAAGGAAGCCGGACCGTTGGCGCCAAGCCCGGCCCGCATCCGTCTGAAGGAGTTGACGCGATGAGCAAGAAGCATTTTCTCGAATTCGAGCAACCGATCGCCGAGCTCGAAGGCAAGATTGAGGAGTTGCGCTACGTTCAGAACGAGTCCGCGGTGGACATTTCCGATGAGATCGAGCGCCTGGACAAGAAGAGCCAGCAGCTCACCAAGGACATCTACTCCAATCTGTCGCCGTGGCAGGTCACGCAGATTGCCCGACACCCTCAGCGGCCCTACACACTCGACTACGTCAACGACATCTTCACGGATTTCGAAGAGCTGCATGGCGACCGTGCTTTTGCAGACGACTTGCGTGACACCAAAGAGCGCGCAGCCCGAAACTTCGGCATGAGCCGGCCGGAGGGTTACCGCAAGGCCCTTCGCTTGATGAAGCTTGCCGAGAAGTTCAAGCTGCCGGTGTTCACCTTCGTGGACACCCCCGGTGCTTACCCCGGGATCGACGCCGAGGAGCGCGGGCAGTCGGAGGCCATCGGGCGCAACATCTTTGAGATGGCGCAGTTGGAAGTGCCCATCATCACCACCATCATCGGTGAGGGGGGCTCCGGCGGCGCGCTGGCCATCAGCGTGGCTGACCAGGTCCTGATGCTGCAGTTTTCGGTCTATTCGGTGATTTCGCCCGAGGGTTGCGCGTCTATCTTGTGGAAGACCGCAGAACGTGCCCCTGATGCGGCCGAGGCTTTGGGCATCACAGCCCATCGCCTCAAGGCCTTGGGATTGGTGGACAAGATCGTCAGTGAGCCCGTGGGTGGGGCGCACCGCGACCCCAGGGCCATGGCTGTTTCGGTCAAGCGCGCCTTGTCTGATGCCTTGCGCCAGGTGGTTGACCTTAAGCCCAAGGAACTGCTGCAGCGCCGACATGAGCGGCTCAAGTCCTACGGTCGGTTTGTCGACACCCGCGAGCGCTGAACCTCGCGCGGCCACCGTGGCGGTGGCCTGCAGCGGCGGTTCTGATTCCATGGCGCTGTTGTGGCTGGCCTGGCGCTGTGCCAGTGCCCTTGACTTGCGCACCGTCGCCCTGCATGTAGACCACGGTCTTCAAGCGGTCTCCGCAGGCTGGCCGGGTTTCATTCAAGACGAATTGGTGCGATGGTCGCAGCACCATCCCCAATGGCCGCCCATTGCCTTGCACGTCCGCCGCTTGGAGGGGCGACCCGCTCGGGGGCAGAGCATGGAGGCTTGGGCGCGTGAAGGCCGTTATCGAGCACTGCATGAGATGGC
>RGEP01000551.1 GCA_009918225.1 Betaproteobacteria bacterium
CTTGGTGATCATCAAGCTCACCTCGCCCAACTCCTCGTGGCTTTCATAGGCTGCGCCCACCACCTTCACCCCGTGTCGTGCGTAAAAGTCAGCGGCTCGTGTGTTGTAAACATTGGCCAGGTAGCTCAGGGTGTCTTCGGGGTAGGGCACCGGCGGCTGCACCGGTTCGGTCCGCTGCAGGCGTGGCAGGGCCTGCAATCGCGCGGCATCCAGTGCGTCCACGGCGTCGCGCCGCATGGTGTTGATCAGGGAAGCCGGCAAAAACCACGGCTGGTGCAGCGCCAGCCGAAGCCGCCGCGCCGCATAGAGGGTGTTGCCGAGCTTGGACAAGGATTCCTTGGTGGCCGCTTCCGCCCGCTGGGCGTCCCGGGCGGGTTCAGGCGTGAAGGGCGCGCGCACGCTGACCTTGACCCCGTCCTCGCTGCGCAGGGTCAGCTCCAAGCCGTCAACGGTTTCGCACAGGGCCTCCATGCACCCGGCTTCCCCAGGCGCTTGGCCAGGGGCTGGGTCCGGTGCGTGCGCCGCAGGCGGCTTCAAGCGGATTTGCGCCAGGGTGAGGTCCAGTGCGATCCGGCGGTCTGCTGAGGGCTTGGCCAACAAGCGCTCCCAGGCCATGTCGCGGTTGCGGCTGATGGCCGTGTCGCGCCGCAGGTCCTTGAGGTCGTGCACCGAAAGCCCGCGCGCCTGTCGGCGGTGTTCACCGGCACGCCCTGCATTTCGCCCTGCCGGTCCCACCAGGTCAGGGCGTCGCCGTTGTTCAAGGTCAAGCCGGGCTGCCCAGTGTCGAGGTCGAAGTAGCGCTCGCTCACCGCCACTACATGGCCTACCGGCATGCCTGCATGCTTGGGGGTGTCAAAGGCACCGATGTCGCCCGCTTCCAGCGAGCGCCTGCCGTTGACGAAGTAGTCGGTGCCGCCGCGGTTGTAGGCCTGTTCGGGCTCTGGCGTGAAGGTGTAGGTGCAACGCCCTGCGCTGGCGCGCCCCAGTTCAGGCCGGCGGTCCAGGATGGCGTCCAGCAGCAAGCGGTAATGCGCGGTCACGTTCTTCACCGTGGCCATGTCCTTGTAACGGCCTTCGATCTTGAAGCTGCGGATGCCCGCATCGATCAAGG
>RGEP01000552.1 GCA_009918225.1 Betaproteobacteria bacterium
CTCGCGCAGCAGAAGGGCCTGGGTGGCGTGGCGCCCAGGGAGGTCATTCCGCCGTACTTCACGGTCAAGGAGGCCGTCTTCCCCTTCAACAAGTTCCCTGGTGTGGACCCCATTCTCGGCCCCGAGATGCGCTCCACCGGCGAAGTCATGGGCGTGGGCGCCACCTTCGGCGAGGCCATGCTCAAGAGCCAGTTGGGCGCCGGTTCACGCCTGCCCACCAAGGGCACCGTGGTGATCACGGTCAAGGACAGCGACAAGGCCCGCGCGGCCAAGGTGGCGGCGGACCTTCACGGCATGGGCTTTGCCATCGTGGCCACCAAGGGCACGGCGGCGGCCATTGCCGCTGCGGGCACGCCGGTGAAGGTGGTCAACAAGGTCAAGGATGGCCGCCCGCACATCGCCGACATGGTCAAGGCCGGTGAAATCCAGCTGGTGTTCACCACCGTTGATGAAACGCGCACGGCCATTGCCGATTCACGCTATATCCGCACGGCAGCCCTGGCCAACCGGGTGACCTACTACACGACCATGGCCGGTTGTGAAGCGGCCACCGAGGCGCTCAAGCACGAAGAAGACCTCACCGTGATGTCGGTTCAGGAACTGCACCGCCAACTCCACTAAACTTCCAGTCGAGATTGGCCGCCGCCCAAGGCTTGAAGTGCAAGCCGGGCGGCGGTTTTCATTCCAGGAGACCCCGATGACGACCATTCCGCTGACCAAGCGCGGTGCCGAAAAACTCAAGGAAGAGCTGCACCGGCTGAAGACCGTGGAGCGCCATGCCGTGATCCAGGCCATCGCCGAAGCGCGTGCCCAGGGCGACCTGTCGGAGAACGCCGAATACGATGCCGCCAAGGACAAGCAGGGCTTCATCGAGGGGCGAATTCTGGAGCTTGAGAGCAAGCTGGCGGCGGCGCAAATCATCGACCCCAGCACGCTGGACGCTGATGGCCGTGTCGTGTTTGGTGCCACGGTCGACCTCGAAGACGAAGACAGCGGCAACAAGGTGACCTACCAAATCGTGGGCGACGACGAAGCCGACCTCAAGCTGGGCTTGATTTCGGTGAGTTCGCCGATTGCGCGCGCGCTGATCGGCAAGGAAGCGGGCGATGTG
>RGEP01000553.1 GCA_009918225.1 Betaproteobacteria bacterium
GGGCCCCAGGCCCCCAGCACCTGACCCAGACCAAGACCCAGACCCAGACCCAGACCCGGATGCCTGGGCCTGTGCGGCCAAAGGCAGGCCAGTGCCGAACCAGGCGGCAGCCGCCACCAAGGCCATCGATCCGAGACGGGCCTTGGGCCCTTGCAACTGGGGGTTCATGTGCTCGCTCCTGGCCACGCTTCTTTGAGCCCCATTGTGCACACCTGGGTGCACAAGAGCCCTTCAGACATGCAGCTCAGCGGACCCGCAGACCCGCAGACCCGCGAGTGCAGCTATTCAGCGCTGCTGCGCGCAGGTGGCGCCAAGCGGTAGCTGGCTGGTGTGCGTGCGAGCTTGATGGGCGAGGCCACGCCACGGTACTCGCCAATGGACACCACCATGCCGCGGTGCTGGGTGTGCGGGTCGGCCAGCGCGGTGGCCACGTCCTGAATGGGCGCACAAGGCACGCCCTCGCGTACCAGCTGATCAGCCAAGGGCTTGCAGGCAAAGGCCGCCAGCGCAGCCTCCAGGTGTTCCTTCAAGGCGCCGCGGTTGCGGGTGCGCTGGCCGTTGGAGGCAAAGCGTTCATCCCGGGGCAGGTCTGGCACACCAATGACCCGGCACAGGGTGGCGAACTGCTTGTCGTTGCCCACGGCCAAGAAGATCTTTTCAGTGGCTGTGGCGAAGGTGTCGTAGGGCGTGATGTTGGGGTGCGCATTGCCGCTGCGGCCTGGGATGCGCCCGTCCATCAGGTGGTTGGCGGCGTGGGGGTGCAGCAAGGACAAGCCGGCGTCGTACAAGGCCACTTCCAGAAACTGCCCGCGCCCACTGCGCTGCCGCTCGATCAGCGCGAAGGCCACGCCCGCAGCGGCGTTCAGCCCCGTCACCATGTCCACCACCGGCAGGCCCACGCGCAAGGGCTCGCCGCCACGCGCATCGGGCTCACCGTTGACGCTCATGATGCCCGACAGGGCTTGGATGGCCGCGTCGTAACCGGGCAGGCCTCCCATCGGGCCGTCGGCGCCAAAGCCGGTGATGCGGGCATACACGAGGCGCGGAAAACGCTGGAGCAGCTCGTCTGGCCCCAAGCCCCACTTCTCCATGGTGCCGGTCTTGAAGTTCT
>RGEP01000554.1 GCA_009918225.1 Betaproteobacteria bacterium
GCCAAACACCAGCGCGCTGACGATGGAGCCGGCCAGCAGCATCACGTACATCAGGCCCACCATCTTGGGCTGGTCCCGCTCGGGCACCAAATCGGTGGCCAAGGCCAGTCCGGCGGTTTGGGTGGTGTGCAGCCCGATGCCCACCAAGAGGAAGGCCACACAGGCCGCAGCCGGGCCCATCCACGTGGGCCAGGCCTGGGCATTGCCACCCCCGGAGAGCACCAACAGCGCCCAGGGCATGATGGCCAGGCCACCGAACTGGATCATGGTGCCGCGCCAGATGAAGGGCACCCGGCGCCAGCCCAAGGCGGCGCGGTGGTGATCAGACCGAAAGCCCACCAGCGCCCGAAACGGCGCGTACAGCACGGGCAGCGCCACCATCAAGGCCACCAGCGAAGGGGCCACGCCCAGCTCGACGATCATCACGCGGTTGAGCGTGCCCATCATCAGCACCAGGGCCATGCCCACCGACACCTGAAACAAGGACAGGCGCAGCAGGCGAGAAAGGGGAAGGTCAGCCGAGGCAACGTCGGCAAACGGCAAAAAGCGCGGGCCCAGGGTGACCCAGCCTCGAACCATCGATTGCGAAAGGCGCTTCATGCCCAAAAGAGTTGGCACCGAGACCCCTGCAAGACCGGCCGCTACGGGAGGTTGGGCCGGCCTTGCGGGGAGGGCACAAGTCCCTTATTTGGCCTCTGGCGGTGCCAGTGAGACCTTGGTGGGTGCTTCCACAGTGGCCGTCGCCGCAGGCGCGCCATTGAGGAACTTCTTGACCCAGGTGGTATTGCTCATGATGGCCAGGTGCACGCTGAACGAGCCCACGGCCACAGCGCCCAAAAACAGCGGGACGCCAACGGTGGGTTTGACCACCAGCCACATTTTTCCGTAGATCATGGTGTGCGTCTCCCTTTACTTGAGCCAGGGGGAGTACATATAAGCCAGCAGGTGCGCCAGCGCGGCAATCATCCCGAAGATTTGGGTCCCCTGGATGATGTGGCGATGAAGCTCCTCGGCCTCGCCTTCGGTCAAGCCCGTGGGCCAGACCTTGTTTGGATCGGACATGTCGATCTCCTTCTTGGTACGTACTGCAACGTGCGAAACCCGCACGCG
>RGEP01000555.1 GCA_009918225.1 Betaproteobacteria bacterium
CATCCGCCCAAGCCGCAGAGGCCCTTCGGCCGATTGCCGGCGACATGGCCTTTGCGCTGTTTGCGCTGGGCATCATTGGCACCGGCTTGCTTGCTGTGCCCGTACTGGCCGGCGCCGCCGCCTATGCCATTACAGAAATGTTGGGCCGCACGGGCAGCCTTGCCGCCCGCCCGCTTAAGGCCAAGCTGTTCTATGGCGCAATTGCTGCCACAACTTTGGCGGGCGGCCTCATTAACTTTATCGGTATTGATCCAGCCCGGGCGCTCTACTGGGCCGCGGTTGTCAATGGGGTTCTGGCTGCACCGCTTATGGCGGTGATGATGCTGATTGTGCGTAACAAAAAAGCGATGGGGGATTTGGTTCTCCCCCATCGCGCGACCCTATTGGGCTGGATGGCGACCGCAGTGATGGCCACTGCGACCGGGTTATTCTTTTGGTTTCAGGTCTTTGCAGGCTGATCAGGCAGCCAGTGCCTGATCTTGCACGGCAGGCAAGCGAATGAGATAATCAAAGGCAGAAAGGGCGGCTTTCGACCCTTCTCCCATCGCAATGATAATCTGCTTATAGGGAGCCGTTGTTACATCGCCTGCAGCAAAGACACCGGGGACACTGGTCGCGCCTTTGGCATCGACTTCAATCTCGCCCCGTGGGCTCAGCGCCAGCGTGTCCTTCAGCCATTCGCTGTTCGGCACCAACCCGATTTGGACGAAAATGCCTTCCAGTGGCAGCTGCACGATCTGGTCGTTGGTCCGGTCCTGATAGCTCAGGCCCGTCACCTTTTCGCCATCGCCATGCACTTCTGTGGTGAGCGCCGAGACAATCACGCGGACATTGGGCAGGCTGTTGAGCTTGGCTTGCAGCACGGCATCAGCACGCAGCTGGCTGTCAAATTCAATCAGCGTCACTTCGGCCACAATGCCGGCCAGATCAATAGCGGCTTCGACGCCAGAATTACCGCCGCCAATCACGGCCACGCGCTTGCCCCTGAACAAGGGGCCATCGCAGTGCGGACAATAGGCCACGCCCTTGTTGCGATACTCATCTTCACCCGGCACATTCATTTGCCGCCAACGCGCGCCCGTCGACAAAATAATTGTCTTGGCCTTCAGG
>RGEP01000556.1 GCA_009918225.1 Betaproteobacteria bacterium
CTGAGCCTGCCTGCCGTTGCGGGTGGCCTCTGCCCCGCTCACCTGATCCGTCAACGACCTTCCGAACCGTCCCGCACTTGAAAGTCCGCGCCATGTCCCACCAGAAGATTCTGATCCTCGACTTTGGCTCACAGGTGACGCAGTTGATTGCCCGGCGGGTGCGCGAGGCACAGGTGTACTGCGAAATCCACCCCAATGACGTCGGGGACGACTTCATCCGTGCCTTTGCGCCGCAGGGCATCATCCTTTCGGGCTCACACGCCAGCACCTACGAAGACCACCAACTGCGCGCGCCGCAGGCCGTGTTCGACCTGGGGGTGCCGGTCTTGGGCATCTGCTACGGCATGCAGACCATGGCGGTGCAACTCGGCGGCCAGGTGTCCTGGAGCGACACGCGGGAATTCGGCTATGCCGAGGTGCGTGCCCGCGGCCACACCCGTCTGTTTGATGGCATTGAAGACTTTCGAACCGCCGAAGGGCACGGGATGCTCAAGGTGTGGATGAGCCATGGCGACAAGGTCACCGAGCTCCCACCCGGCTTCAAGCTGATGGCCAGTACCCCCAGCTGCCCCATCGCCGGCATGGCCGATGAGTCGCGCGGGCTGTATGCGGTGCAGTTCCACCCCGAGGTCACGCATACCCAGCGCGGCGCCGAGATCTTCCACCGCTTCGTGCGGGACATCTGCGGCTGCCGCGGCGACTGGATCATGGGCGACTACATCGCCGAGGCGGTGGCCCGCATCCGGGAGCAGGTGGGTGACGAGGAGGTGATCCTGGGCTTGTCGGGTGGCGTGGATTCCAGCGTGGCGGCAGCCTTGATCCACCGTGCCATTGGGGACCAGTTGACCTGCGTGTTCGTGGACCACGGCCTGCTGCGGCTGAACGAGGGCGACATGGTCATGGACATGTTTGCCGGCAAGCTGCACGCCAAGGTGCTGCGGGTGGACGCCAGCGACCTGTTTCTGGGTGAACTGCAGGGCGCAACAGGCGAAGAAGGGCAGGCCGACCAGCCAGTGGCCAGGCCCGAGCGGAGACACCAGCCCCAGCAGTGCGGCACCCACCACGGGTGCGATCACGGCCATGGCGCTGGTCAAGGATGCCACGGACCCC
>RGEP01000557.1 GCA_009918225.1 Betaproteobacteria bacterium
CCACGCCCGACTACGTGCAGCAGTTTGCCGACTGGGTCCATGCGCAGATGACGGCGCGCCAGGACGAGGCCTTGCTCAATTACCGCCAGACCCAGCCGGCCGGCAGCCGCGCCCATCCGCGCGATGAGCAC
Source organism: Betaproteobacteria bacterium (assembly GCA_009918225.1). GTDB lineage: Bacteria > Pseudomonadota > Gammaproteobacteria > Burkholderiales > Burkholderiaceae_C > RFTU01. The sequence continues at coordinate 132 of RGEP01000557.1, forward strand.
CTGCTGCCCTTGTTCACGGCCTTGGGCGCTGCGGGGGCCGATGCGCAGCCCGAAGCCTTTTACCGTGGCATCTACGATCACGTGCTGGCCATGGATGGCTACACATTCCACGGAGCCCGGCCATGACCTGCACCTACACTCCGGTTGCCAAAGGCCTGCACTGGCTGATGGCCGTGATGATCCTGGGCCTGCTGGCCCTGGGCATTTACATGCACGACTTGCCGCTGTCGCCGCAAAAGCTCGAACTCTATGCATGGCACAAATGGATGGGCGTGACCGTGTTCCTGCTGGTCTGGCTGCGCCTGGCCTGGCGCGTGACGCACCGTCCGCCGGCCCTGCCCAAGACCCTGTCGCCGGTCATGCGTGTGGCGGCCCATGCCGGTCATGCGGTCTTGTATGTGCTGATGGTCGTGATTCCGCTCAGCGGCTGGCTCATGAGCTCGGCGAAGGGCTTCCAGACTGTGTGGTTCGGCGTGCTGCCCATCCCCGACCTGGTGGGCCGCGACAAGGCGCTGGGCGATTTTCTGCAGCAGGTCCACGAAGTCCTTAACGCGGTGCTCATGCTCACGCTGGCCGGCCACGTGGCAGTAGCGCTGTGGCACCACTTCGTGGTCAAGGACGACACCCTGCGCCGCATGCGCTGACATCCGAGGAGCACCCCATGCACCACTTCTTCACCGCCCTGGCGCTGGGCGCCACCCTGCTGGGCCATGCCCAGGCCGCCACCTACCAGGCCGTTGTGCCCGAAAAAAGCAGCATCAACTTCGCTTACCGGCCTGGCTGTAACTACTGCAGGAACATATGTATCTGCGGATGTATTAAATCTGAAAGCTCGTTTCTCAACCGATGCCACGCTGGATGGTGCAGATGCTACCTTAAGCACACTCACAAGTCCGGGTGCTGCAGGGTTAAAAACTTTCCCGGCTTTTACCAGTCAGGGTTTGAGTGTGGGCACAACCGTTTATCTTTTTGTAACTGC
>RGEP01000558.1 GCA_009918225.1 Betaproteobacteria bacterium
AGGCTTCTAAGAGGTAGGCATCGCGATCGATCAGCACCGCGTGAAAGCGCCCCTGAAACACATGGCCCACTTTGCCGTGCCGATGGTTGCTGCGCTGGGTGTAGGTGCCATTGATGTGGCGCATCAGTCGCGACAAGTTGGCTTCGCGGGTTTGCAGCACCAGGTGATAGTGATTGCGCATGAAGCACCACGCCATCACATGGGCAGAAAAACGCTCCAAGGCGTTTTCCAGAACATAAAGCAGCAAGCGCTCGTCTTGGGCGTTTTCAAAAATGGACTCGCGCCGATCGCCACGGCTGGTGACGTGGTAGATGGCGCCCGGAAATTCAATGCGAAGGGGTCGTGTCATGCCGCCAGCATGGGCGGTGTGACTTGAAAAGAAAAGAGAACCGCCAGTGATCTATTCACCCGCCAACACGACAGGCGTAAAAAAACCCGCTCGAGAGCGGGTTTTCAAGAGAGTGGAGCAAGTTATCCACAGGGGACAGGCAAAACTCAAGACCTGACCCCAGGGGGGAATTACATGCCCATGCCACCCATGCCGCCCATGTCGGGCATCGCGGGTGCGGGTGCCTCGTCTTTGGGGGCTTCGGCGACCATGCACTCGGTGGTCAGCATCAGGCTGGCCACGGAGGCTGCGTTTTGCAGCGCGGTGCGGGTCACTTTGGTGGGGTCCAGGATACCCATTTCGATCATGTCGCCATAGGTGTCGTTGGCGGCGTTGAAGCCGTAGTTGCCTTTGCCAGCCAGGACGGCGTTGACGACCACGCTGGGCTCGCCACCGGCGTTGTACACGATCTCGCGCAGGGGCGCTTCGATGGCCTTGAGCACCAGGCGGATGCCGGCGTCTTGGTCAGCGTTGTCGCCTTGGATGGTGCCAGCGCCTTGGCGGGCACGCAGCAGGGCCACACCGCCGCCAGCGACGATGCCTTCTTCCACCGCAGCGCGGGTGGCGTGCAGGGCGTCTTCCACGCGGGCTTTCTTCTCTTTCATTTCGACTTCGGTGGCAGCGCCAACCTTGATCACGGCCACGCCGCCGGCCAGCTTGGCCACGCGCTCTTGCAGCTTCTCGCGGTCGTAGTCGCTGGTGGCTTCTTCGATTTGCACGCG
>RGEP01000559.1 GCA_009918225.1 Betaproteobacteria bacterium
ATGCTCTACCGCAACCTGGCCAGCATGGACGTGGAGGAAAGCATCCGCGGCAACCCGATCGACGGCGTGGTGCTGCTGATGGGCTGCGACAAGACCACGCCCTCGCTGCTCATGGGCGCCTCCAGCGTCGGGCTGCCCACCATCGGCGTGAGCGGCGGGCCGATGCTCAACGGCAAATGGCGCGGCCAGGAACTCGGCAGCGGCACCGGCCTGTGGAGCATGAGCGAGCAGGTGCGCGCCGGCACGCTCAAGCTGCAGGATTTCTTCGAGGCCGAGAGCTGCATGCACCGCAGCCATGGCCACTGCATGACGATGGGAACGGCCTCCACGATGGCGAGCATGGTCGAGGCGCTGGGCATCGGCCTGCCGGGCAACGCGGCCTACCCGGCAGTGGATGGCCGACGCAACGTGCTGGCGCGCAATGCGGGCCGCCGCATCGTCGAGATGGTGCACACCGACCAGACCATCAGCCAGGTGCTCACGCGCGAGGCGTTCGAGAACGCGATCCGCGTGCTCGCTGCCATCGGTGGCAGCACCAACGCAGTGATCCACCTGATTGCGATCGCGGGGCGCCTGGGCATCCGGCTCACGGTCGATGACTTCGAGCGCCTGGGCAGCGAGATGCCTTGCCTGGTCAACCTGCAACCCAGTGGCGATCACCTGATGGAGGACTTCTGCTACGCAGGCGGCATCCCGGTGGTGATGAAGGAAATCCAGCACCTGCTGCACCGTGACATCGTCACCGTGAGTGGCAAGACGGTGGCAGAGAACATTGCCGATGCGCAGAACTACGACCCGCGCGTGATCAAGACGCTCGATGCGCCGTTCAAGGAAAAGGCAGGCATTGCGATCCTGCGCGGCAACCTCGCGCCGCGCGGCGCCGTCATCAAGCCCAGCGCAGCCACGCCCGCACTCATGGTGCACACCGGCCGCGCGGTGGTGTTCGAAGACAGCGACGACTTTCACAAGCGCATCGACGACGAGAACCTCGATGTGGACGAGACCTGCATCCTGGTGCTCAAGAACTGCGGGCCCAAGGGCTACCCGGGCATGGCCGAAGTGGGCAACATGCCGCTGCCGCCCAAGGTGCTTCGCAAGGGCATCACCGAC
>RGEP01000560.1 GCA_009918225.1 Betaproteobacteria bacterium
GCAGCCCGTACTGGACGCTGTTGAGCAGCTGGATGAGGAAGTTGGCCAGGGTCATGATCAGGGTGTTGGCAGGAGCAGGGGCAAAAAAAGGGCGGCCACAGCCGCCTCGGGGTGGTCGCGGCGGCGCTGAATCCTCTTGGGTTCAGCGGCCGCCGTGGCGTTTATCGCTTGCGTCCCACGAAGCGCGGGTCAGGCCATACGGCATCCGGTGGCCGGATCGGCCAGCTGTTTGACCGCAACGCCCAACACCTTGTTCTCGCGGTCCTTCACTTCACGCAGGTACATGTCTTGAATCGGGTTGTGGGCCTTGCTCATGGTCCACTTGCCGCGCGGGCTGTCGATGGTGGCGCCTTCCAAAGCGGCGTACAGCGCCTTCTTGTTGGCGATGTCGCCCTTGACTGCGTTCAGGCCTTGGACCAACAACAGGCCCGAGTCGTAGCCCTGCACCGCGTACACATCGGGCTGCAGCCTGTTCTTGATGGCAAAGGCGCGGCGGAAGTCCTGGTTGCGCTTGGTTTCCAGCGAATCGCTGTAGTGCAGCGTGGTGAGGATGCCGTCGGCGGCCGGGCCGGCAGCGTCCAATACGCCCTCGGTGAGGAAGCCCGAACCGTACAGCGGAATCTTGCCCTTCAGGCCCGCAGCCGCGTAGTCGCGGATGAACTTGGCTGCGCCGGCACCGGCAAAGAAGCAGGCCACCGCGTCGGGCTTGAGCGAGGCGATCTCGGTGAGCAGGGCCTGGAACTCCACATTGGGGAAGGGCAAGCCCAACTCCTTGACGATGGTGCCGCCAGCCTTGGTGTAGCTCTCGCGAAATCCTTCGAAGGCCTCGTCGCCTGCGGCGTACTTCCAGGTGATCCAAACGGCCTTCTTGTGGCCGCGCTTGACCATGGTTTCACCCAGGGCCAGCGTGGGCTGGCTGTTGGAGAAGGACGTGCGGAACACATTGGGCGCGCATTGGGCACGGGTGGCCACATGCACGCCGGCGTTGGGAATGATGCTCAGCACACCGGACTCACGGGCCACGCGGTGGATGCCCATCTGCACACCCGAATGGACCGTGCCCAGGATCACGTCGACCTTGTCGCGCTGCACCAGCCGGTTGGCGTTTTC
>RGEP01000057.1 GCA_009918225.1 Betaproteobacteria bacterium
GTCTCGTGATGGCTATGTTCCAGAACTACTTCGCGCAGGCGAAGCTCGACTCCACTTCCTTGTCGCCACTGCGGTAGCGGGCCACCAAGGGATAGGGGCACAAGGGCCGTGTGCGGGTGGGTGACCAATCGGACGGCAGTTCCGCGTTCACGCCACCGGCATTGCCGGTGCCTCGCGCACTGGCGATGATCTTGTCCGGTGCCTGGCCCTTTTCGACCCAATTGATCAGGGCCTGCAAAGCGTCGTACTGGTCGGTGGAGGGTCCTCCTCGGGAGTGGCCCATCCCCGGCACCTGGAAGTAGCGGGCGAATCGGTCGGCGCGGCCATCGTTGGCCACATCCAGCGCGCGGTACCAGGCGGCGGTGTCATCGGGTGAAAAGATGCCGTCGGCCATGCCGTGCACCACGATCATCTTGGCCCCCCGGTCGCGCAGGGTATCGAGCTTGGTGGGGTTGGGCGCGGTCATGAAGGACATGGAGGCCTCGGTGTAGATCCCGCTGGTGGCGAAGATCTTCGGGTACTCGGTGTCGAGGTTGAAGTTGACCGCATAGGCCGCGGTGCGGGTGCGGTCGCTGGCCATGGTGACGTCTGTCATCGGGGGCGACGAGAAGATGTAGGCCATGGACACCGGGTTGCGGGTGTTGCCCACCGAGCTGCGGAACTTCCAATCGGCCCATCCGGTTTGGACCAATCCCGGATCGAAGGGGAAGGTGCTGTAAACCGTGTCACCACTGGTGGTGCGTGCCGAGGCATAGGCCCTGGCCACCGCGGTCTTTTGGTCAGCGGTGAGGCAGGTGCCGTCGCGCGCGCCGGTGCAGGTCGGCACATCGCGGTTGAGGTCGAAGGCGGTTCGGCAGGCATCGGCATCGTGCACCATGCCGTCGGCTATGCCATCGAGCAGGTCGCACTTGGCCAGCATCGCATTGGCCACCAAACGCCGCTCCGCGACCGGCAGGGCCGACTCCAGGTCGGGTTGTCCATTGACCACCTTGGTGGTGGCCACGGCATCCCAGAACCGGACGGTCGCCAGGTTTGCCGAAGCGGCGCGCGGCAGGTTGATGCCCGGCGAATTCGCCAAGACCCCGTCGTAGGCAGTGGGGTAGCGTGCAGCGGCCACAAAGGCGTGCCGGCCCCCGTTGGAGGTGCCTGCGATGTAGGAACGGTCTGCATCGCGCCCATAGGCCGCCTTGATCAGGGCTTTGGCCATGGGGGTGAGCGTGCCCACCGCTTGGTAGCCGTAATCCAGACGGGCCTGCGGATCCAAACCGAACAAGGGGTTCTGGGCTGCGTTGTGCCCGGCATCGGAACTGATGACGGCAAAGCCCATTTGCAAGCCATTGCGCAACAAGCCCCCGCTGCCGATGGACAGGCCGCCATCGGCGGCACTGATCACGCCGTCAGTGCCTCCGTTGCCTTGGTACAAGAATCGCCCCGACCAATCCTTGGGCAGGCGCATCTGAAAACCAATAGCGTAGCTTTGTCCATCCACTGCGCTGACCCGCTGGTTCATGGTGCCCGTGACCAGGCAATGCTCGCCCACCGGCTGACCGGCATTGGTCAGGGTGCCCGAGGCCACGACCGTGGCGGAAGCGATGGTGGTGGCTGCAAAGCTGAAGCCCGTGAGGGAACTGCAGTTGGCCAATGTGGACGCTTGCGCCGGCGTCAACTGCGGCAACTGCGGCTCGGACAGGCCTCCGCAGCCTGCAAGCCCTAAGGCCCATACCGCTGCCCATGCAGCCGAACGCTGTTTCATCATCTTGTTCTCCTCTGCTTTTCGTTCTGAATACGCGGCAAGCCCGCGTGGATACTTGCCCTGTAGCCGCTTCACCCATGGCGGCTCAATCGGTTGATCTTTGGGTCTTATTGCCGCTCCGCTTTGGCCACCGCCATTCGGTAGCCGCTGACCCCCATGGGTGATTCGGTGCGAGCGGCGTCTAGGCGACCACTCACCCAAACCGCTTCCATCACCCGCAGACCGCCGAGTGGCTTGTCGGATTTGCAATAGATGATCTGGTTGGCCGGCGGCGGCGGCGAATGCACACAGGCGCCGAAGTACGGCACCAGCAGAAACTCGCTGACCCCGGCCTTGCCGGCCTTGATCGGCACCAAATAGCCGGGCAAGCGCACCTGTTGACCATTGAAGCTCTGGAGCACGGGCGCTTCGTCCAGAAACTTGCGCATCTTGTCCAGGGCCGCTTTGGCCTGCGGGTCGGTGTCGTCCAGACGGTCCAGATTGGGCGGCAGGCCTTTGGTGGCGCCGCTGGGGTCCCAACCCTTCGGGGACAGCTCATCCCAGCGCAATTCACGCCATGCGTTGGCATGAGCAGGAACCCAAATCGCCAACATGGCACACACCAGTGCACGGCGCCGAGCCGTGTTCACCGGGTGTGGCATGGCGTGGGCCCTGGACGGCGACCCGGACCGCCTCATGATTGACCCACCAGGCCGATAAGGCCCATAAGGCCCATAAGGCTCACCCCGCCCTTCGAGCCCATGTTTTCCATCATGCCCATCAAGCCTTGCACGCCGTACCAGCAGGCAGCGCCTTGGTGATGGCTTCCAGGTCGCGCAGGTTGATCACGCCGTCTGCATTGATATCCAAACGCGGGCTGTAGAGGGCATCTCCCTGGCGAGAGCCGGAAGCTGACCGAGCAGCGGCCAGGTCGCGGCAGCCACTGACGGCAGGGTCTTCCACCAAGGCCGTGGATTCACTGCCCAGGTCCACCGTGCTGACCGTCGAGGCGCCATCAAACCGCGCGATGACACGGTCGGTTCCCACCTTCAGGGCACTGGCGGGCTGGCAGGTGGCCACACCGTCTTTATCGGTGCGGGCCGTGCACAAAGCCGCCCCAGCCGCCGTGGTGAAGCTGACGGTTTGCGAGGACACCGGGCCCCATCCATTGGTGACACGGGCCGAAAGCTGCGCCGCCGAGGGACTGGCGGGCATGAAGTCCAGGCTGCTGACGCGCCACACCGGCATCACAGCCGTCGGGTCCTTTTTGGCCAACCAAGCCGCGGTACAGGTGCGGCCGATGGCCATGGCGCGCAGCAAACGATCGTTGCCAATGATGAACTGGCTGGGCTTCTTGCGCCCTTCAGCCTGAATCTGCTGGATCAGGTTACGCGAGCCATCCCAATAGGTGTGAGGATTGGATGCGGTGTCGACCTTCATCTTTTTCAGCAGGTCGTAGGTGCGCTCCATCGAATTCAGATAAGACTGAATCAGCGGAACGTTTTCCGCCACCAAGGACGAGCCCCCGGAAACGAAGAGCTTGACTTCCTTGCCATCATCCTGAGCGCGAACAATGAAGCCGAAGGCGCCCACGGTATGCCCTGGTGTGGACAGCACCGTGATGGTGCGGCCGCCGACGCTGATGTCAAACGGCGTCATCACGGAAGAGTCCAAAGTGGTGGGGGCGTAAGCCTTGCCTGCAGCATCGGCAGACCCCAAATAGATGGGCGCACCGGTGCTGGTCTTCAGCTCGACCGCTCCACCGTCGTGGTCGGCATGCCCGTGCGTCACCAGAACACCGTTGAGAGGCACACCCGGGCCCAAGCCCAGGGTTCGCATGGCCGGCAGGTTGTAGTTGCGCATTTCGTCGGCGTTGTTGCCGGCATCAATCTTCACCAGGCCTTGGCTGTTCTTCAGGATGTACTGGCCCACATACTCGGTGCCGATGTACCAAACATCGTCCAGGATCTGCGTCAGGGGCATGCGAATGCTGTTGCGGGCCCGTTGGGCAATCACGATGGCATTGTTGTCGTCAGACAGGTTGCAATAGAAGGAGCGCCAGTGCTGCATAGAGGGATCCGCCCCCAGGTTCAACCGTGAGGCCTCCATCTGCAACTCAAAGGCCGACTGGGTGACCAGGGCAGGCGCTTCGGCTGAACTACCACCACCGCCGCAGGCGGCGATGAGGGCTGCGGCACTGGTGGCCGCTACGGCAGCCGCGATCTTCTGTTGTCGGTTCATGTTTGCTCCTCCTCCATCTACACAGGGGTGTTCGGGTGCGGGTTCTGGCGTCCCGTCACTCGATCACGACATTGGCTTTTTTCACCAGGGCCGCATAACGCTCGACATCAGCGCGAATCTGCTGTGCCATCTGCTCAGGCGTGTTGCCGATCGGCTCGGCACCGATTTCTTCCATGCGCTTTTTGAAGGTCGGGGACTTGATCACGTTGATCACTTCCGTAGACAACCGGCTCATCACCTCGCGCGGGGTGGCCACCGGCGCCAAGACGCCGAACCACGTGCCCAGGTCAAAGCCGGTCAAGCCTGCTTCGTTGAGGGTTGGCACCTCGGGCAAGGCTGCCGAACGCTTGCCGGTGGTCACGGCGAGCGCGCGCAGCTTGCCGGCCTTGATGTGCGGCAGCACCGGGGTGATGGTGTCGAAGGACATGGTGACCTGGCCACCCAAGAGATCGGTGGTCAAGGGGCCGCTTCCCTTGTAGGGAATGTGCAGCAGCGTGGTGCCGGTCATATTCTGAAACTGCGTTCCGATCAGGTGCTGCGCGGTACCGTTGCCGTTGGAGCCAAAGCTGAACTCCGGCTTGGCAGCCTTGGCCAGCGTCACCAACTCAGCCACCGTTCGCGCCGGTGATCCGGCCTGCACCACCAAGACGTTGGGCACCATGGCCACTGTGGAAACCGGCGCCAGATCACGCTGGAAGTCGTAGGGCAGACGCCGGTAAACCGAACTGGCAATGGTGTGGTGCACCGCCCCCATGAGCAGGGTGTAGCCGTCTGGGCGCGCCTTGGCGACCAGGTCGGCCCCGAGGGTGGCTCCGGCACCGGGCTTGTTCTCCACCACCACGGTTTGACCCAGAGCGGGGCCCAACTGCTCAGCCAGTGAGCGGGCCAGCACATCGGTGGTGCCCCCGGGCGGGAACGGCACGATCAGGGTGATGGGCTTGGACGGCCAGGACTGTGCCAAAGCTGCCGCACCCGTCAGCGCCAAGGACAGCGCCGCTACGAACTTCGATGCACTCAGCATCCAAGGAACCACACGATGCATAAGAACTCCTGTTGGCAAAGAAGACGAAACTGGGAGGAAGACGGCGAGAAGGAAGCTGGTGCTCGGTGAACGGGTGCGCTTGGTGAATGGCGATCAGGCTTCGGCCACGAAGCGACACAGGGCAGCGGTCACTGCAGCGGTGGTGGCCGTTCCGCCGAGGTCGCGGGTATGCAAGCTGGTGTCTTGGGTCACGCGCTCGATGGCGCGCATCAGCCGTTGTGCCGAGGCCTGCTCACCCAGGTGGTCCAGCAGCATCACGCAGCTCCAGAACGTGCCCACGGGATTGGCCAGTCCCTTGCCCATAATGTCGAAGGCCGACCCGTGGATGGGCTCGAACATGCTGGGGTAGCGCCGCTCGGGATCGATGTTGCCGGTGGGCGCAATGCCCAGGCTGCCGGCCAGTGCAGCGGCCAAATCGGACAGGATATCGGCGTGAAGGTTGGTGGCCACCACGGTGTCGATCGTCGCGGGACGGTTGACCATCCGAGCGGTCATGGCGTCCACCAGCTCCTTGTCCCAGTGCACATCGGGAAAGTCTCGGGCTACCTCTTGCGCGACTTCATCCCACATCACCATGGCATGGCGCTGTGCGTTGCTCTTGGTGACCACCGTGAGTTGCCTGCGGGGGCGCGACTGGGCCAAGCGGAAGGCGTAGCGGATGATGCGCTCAACGCCCACACGGGTCATCACCGACACATCGGTGGCGACCTCGATGGGATGCCCTTGATGGGCACGCCCACCCACACCTGCGTACTCACCCTCTGAGTTCTCGCGAACGATGACCCAGTCCAGGTCTTGGGCGCGGCAACGCTTGAGCGGTCCGTCGATACCAGGAAGGATGCGTGTGGGGCGGACGTTTGCGTACTGATCGAAGCCCTGGCAAATCTTCAAGCGCAGGCCCCACAGGGTGATGTGGTCGGGAATGTCGGGGTCGCCCGCTGAACCGAACAGGATGGCATCAGCGCCCTTCAGCGCTTGCAAACCATCGGCCGGCATCATCTGCCCGTGCTGACGGTACCAATCACCGCCCCACCCGAAGACTTCAAACTCGAACTGGTAGCCCCCCACGGCGGCCGCCACCGCTTCCAAAGCCTGCTGCCCCGCCGGCACCACTTCTTTGCCAATGCCATCGCCTGGAATGGCCGCAATCTTGTATTTCTTCATGCTGGTAGCTCAACTCCTCTTCGCCGTCCAATGTACGAAGCAAGGGCCGCAGCGGCCCTCATCGCTGGTTAAACTACTGTCAACTTCAAGTTAACAATACACCGTGAGAACCCTTATGGATGGCCGCATTCAATCTGCTGACCTGCGTTTCCTATCGGTTCTGGCCAGCAGCGCGAGCCTGTCCTCGGCGGCCGTTGAGCTCGGGGTCAGCAAGGCAGCGGTGAGCAAGCGACTGGCCCAGATGGAGCACAAGCTCGGTGTGGTCCTGGTCAACCGCAGCACCCGCCGGATGAGCTTGACGCCCGAAGGTGAAGCGGCAGCGGATCGGGCGCGCACCATCTTGGGCGATATCGATGAGCTCGGGCAGTGGCTGGACCAATCGCGCCTGGAGCCCAAGGGACTTCTGCGGGTGAACGCCACCCTGGGCTTCGGCCGCAGCCATATCGCGCCCTTGATTTCGCAGTTCGTGCGGCACAACCATCAGGTGAGCGTTCAGTTGCAGCTGTCCGTGAACCCCCCGCCACTGGGCGAAGATGCGTTTGATGTCTGCATTCGGTTTGGTGAACCGCCCGATGCACGGGTGATTGCCAGACGCTTGGCGCCCAACCGCCGCTTGCTGTGCGCCTCGCCCGACTACCTGGCCCGCCATGGGCATCCCCAGACGCCCCTGGAGTTGCGCGAGCACGCCTGCATCGGCATTCGGCAGGGCGACGAGGCCTATGGCCAGTGGCGGCTCAGTTCGGGAACCGGACAAAAACGCCGCACCGAGGTGGTCAAGACCCGTGGACCTTTGTCCACCAACGACGGCGAGATAGCCGTGCGATGGGCGCTGGACGGTCATGGCGTGCTGATGCGCGCGGAGTGGGACATCGCCTCACACCTGAAGGCGGGACGCCTCGTGCAGGTTCTGCCCCAGTGGCAAACACCCGATGCCGACATTTATGCCGTGGTGCCGCAGCGCCTGCAGTGGTCACCGCGTACCCGTGCCTTTGTACAGTTTCTGGTGGAGGCTTTCGACAAGGCCGCCGCTCGACCCGGTCGCCCCTGAAGCCGGCGCCTCGTCAACCGAGGGTTTACATCGGGATGCAGGCATTTCAATTTGTGAACAATCAGCGCCGATTGAGCTGGAGGAGGCCGAATGGTCCAAGTCACACGCCCCACACCATCCCACTTTGGCATTTACGTGTTTGATGTCGAGCGGATGGTGAACTTCTACAAGACCGTCTTTGGTCTGGTGGAGACCGACCGCGGGGTGGGCCGCACCTTCAAGGCGCCCTTGGTGTTTCTCAGTGCCACGCCCGAGCAGCACCATCAGCTGGTGATCGCGGGTGGGCGGCCCGCCGAGGCTACTTTCAGCACGGTGATGCAGTTGTCTTTCGCGGTTCCGTCCATACAGGCCTTGCGGGAACTGCGAGATCGAGCCGTGGCGCTCGGCGCCAGCAATGTCAAGCCTCTCAACCATGGCAATGCCTTGTCGGTGTACCTGTCCGATCCCGAAGGCAACACGGTGGAGATCTACATGGACACGCCCTTCTACATTGCCCAGCCGCATGGTGACCCCTTGGATCTCAGCCAAGACGATGAGACCATCCTGCGCGAGACGGAGGCCATCTGCCGCCAGGACCCCACCTTCATGCCCCTGGCGCAGTGGCAAGCCCAGTTTGGCGCCCGCACCTAACCCTCAAGTCCTCACAGGAATCTCGTATGAAACTGCTTTCCTTCATCCACCAAGGCCGTGAAACCTGGGGCGCCGTGATCGAACCAAACGGTGTCGTCGACCTGGGCCGCCTGATGCCCCAGCATGCCGGACTCGTGGAGTACATCGCCTCGGGCGACTATCTGCAAGCGCGTCAACACACGGCTGGCCGATCCGCCGATTGCAGCCTCGACGACATCACCTATCTGCCGGTGATCCCACGCCCAGAAAAGATCATCTGTGCCGTTCGCAACTACATGGACCACCACCAAGAGGTGCTGGCAGCGGGCATGCACCGTGAGTTGTCAGAGCAACCACCCATCTTCCTGCGCGTGTGGCGCTCCCAAGTGGCCCATGGTCAGCCCATCATTCGCCCCAAGGTATCTGAATCACTGGATTGGGAGGGCGAACTGGCGGTGATCATTGGCAAGGGTGGGCGCGACATCGCTGAGGCCGATGCCTTCAACCATGTGGCGGGCTATGCCTGCTACAACGATGGCAGCATTCGCGAGTGGCAGTTCCACGCCAAGCAAATTGCATCGGGCAAGAACTTCGAGTCCACCGGCGGTTTTGGCCCTTGGATGGTCACGGCCGATGAAATTGCACCGAACCAAGCGCTGAAACTCGTCACGCGGCTCAACGGTGAAGTGGTGCAGTCCAGCCACACCGGGCACATGATCTTCCCCACGGCCAAGCTGATCAGCTATGCGTCCACCATCTTCACCCTGGTTCCGGGCGATGTGATCGTCACCGGCACACCAGCCGGTGTCGGCTGGAGCCGCAAGCCGCCGCGCTTCATGAAGCCCGGTGACGTCTGCGAGGTCGAGATCGAAGGAATCGGCACCCTGCGCAATCCCATCGCCGCACAGGCCTGAAGCGCATGTGGGCCGTACAGGTTCGCGAACCCGGCGGGCTGGATCAACTGCTCACGGTCGAGCTGCCGGACCCGATACCCGGCCCGGGTGAAGTGCTGGTAAGGGCACATGTGATCGGCGTGGGGCGTCCCGATGTGCTGATTCGAAAGGGCGCCTACAAGTGGATGCCGCCCCTGCCGGCGATACCGGGCTCAGAGCTGGCTGGCGTGGTGGAGGCCCTGGGCGAGGGGGTTACGCGCTGGCAAGTCGGCGACCGCGTTCTGGTCAGTGCGCGCGAGCTGGCTCAGCGCGCGGGCTGTTATGCCCAAGCCATTGCGGTACCGCACGAGGCCCCGTATCGACTGCCTCCCAGCGTGAGCTTTGAAGCCGCGGTGAGCTTGCCCAATGTGCAGCTGGCGCTGGCCTTGATGAAGGTGGCAGGCTCAAAGACGCGCGAGCGCCCCGTGGTGCTGATTACCGGTGCGTCCGGCGGGGTGGCCGGCATGTTGTGCCAAGTGGCCAAACATCAGGGGTGTTTGACGATTGGCACCAGCCGCAGCGCTGACAAACAGGCCTATGCGCGCTCCCAGGGTTTTGACCA
>RGEP01000561.1 GCA_009918225.1 Betaproteobacteria bacterium
CTGATCATCGGCGAGCCCGCGGGCGGGCCGAGCGCACGCGTGCAGTTGCTGGTCGACCTGCTCAAGACCGCCGGCTTCGATGCGTCGATGTCGCCGCAAATCCAGAAGGACGTCTGGTACAAGCTCTGGGGCAACATGACCGTCAACCCGGTGAGCGCGGTCACCGGCGCCACCACCGACCTGATCCTCGATGACGAACTGGTGCGCGGCTTCATCTCGCGCGTGATGCTCGAGGCGCGCAGCATCGGTGACCGCATGCCGGTCTTCGGGCTGCTGCGCGATCGGGATGCCGATGCGCTCACCGATGCTGCAGGATGTCGAATCGGGTCGTGCGGTGGAACTCGACGCGCTGGTCGCGGTGGTGCGTGAACTCGGCGAGCGCACCGGCGTGGCCACGCCGTTCACCGACGCCCTGCTCGGGCTGAGCCGCCTGCACGCCCGCATGCTTGGCCTGTATCCGTGGCCCGAGGACAGCTGACACCGTGAACCCGCCGGCGCGCGCCCTGAGCGCGACAGCCTTTGCCACGCTGCTGCTGATTGCGCTGATGATGGGCGCCAATCATGTGGCCGCACGCGTGGCGTTCAACCACGGTGTCGATGTCGCCACCGCAGTGGTGTTTCGCAGCACGGTGACCGCCGCCGTGGTGATCGCGCTGCTGTTCGTGCAACGCGTGTCGGTGCAATTCAGTGCGCGCCACAAGCGCTTCTTGCCGCTGATCGGCCTGCTGATCGGCGTGCAGAGCCTGTGCCTGTATTCGTCGGTGGCACGGCTGCCGGTGGCGCTCGCGCTGCTGGCCTTCAACACCTATCCGATCTGGACCGCCCTGTGGGCCTGGGCCATCTACCGCGAGCCGCCGGCGCGGCCGATGCTGATCGCGATGCCGGTGATTCTGGTGGGCCTTGCGATGGCGCTCGACGTCCTGGGCGCTGCATCCGGCCTCGGTGCGGCAGGGCAGTGGGGCCGCATCGGTGCCGGCGTGGGCTTCGCGCTCGCTGCCGCGGCCACCTTCGGCATGGCACTGGTGCTGACCCAGCACGAGGCCGGCGACCTCGATGGTCGCGTGCGCACCGCCACCACCATGTGCAGCGCCGCCGTGGTGGCGCTCGTCA
>RGEP01000562.1 GCA_009918225.1 Betaproteobacteria bacterium
GGCTGCCAGTCAATGGCGTCACTGGCGTGCGGGCCTTGCATCTGCGCGCGCATGTTCATTCGCACTTCTCCAGGATGTGGACCGCGCAGGCGGCCTCGTCAAAGCCCATCACGCCGCCACCGTTTTCAATCAATGCGCGTCGCGCGTTTTTCACTTGCCGCTCGCCCGCCTCACCGCGCAGTTGCAGGCAGGCCTCATACACCATCGACAAGCCGGTCGCACCGATCGGATGCCCCTTGGATACCAGCCCGCCCGACAGATTGACCGGCAAGCTGCCGCCCAGCGCCGTGGCGCCCGATTCAACGAATCGCCCGCCTTGGCCCTCGGGGCACAGGCGCAGCATCTCAAGCTGGTAGATCTCGCAGAACGACGTGGCGTCGTGCAACTCGACCACGTCAATGTCCTGCGGTTGCACGCCAGCGCGCGCATAGGCACGGTCGGCTGCGATACGGGACAGGCCGGGCTCGTCGAGCTTGCGGTACTTGCCGCCCGACAACTCGCTGGCCAGCACCCGCACTGCCCGCGCGCGCACCGCAGGCGCAAAGTCCGCGAGCGCGTCCTCGCTGCACACCAGCACCGCTGCAGCGCCGTCGCCCAGCGGCGAGCACATGGCACGCGTGAGCGGCCAGCTGATTTCGCGGTCCGCCAGTGCCTGCTCCACACTCACCTCGAAGCGGTACTGCGCAAGCGGATTGAGGCTGCCGTGGTGATGATTCTTGGCGGCACCTGCAGCGATCTGCCGCTGCGTCGTGCCATGCGTCTTCATGTGCCACGCGGCCTGCATGGCGTAGGTGTCCATGTAGACGGTGCGATCGGGCGCGGGCGCAAACGGCTTGCCTGCCACTTCGCCGGCGCGGCTGTAGTAGTCGTGCCAGCGTTGCGGCTGCAATTGGTCGATCGCGGTGGCGAAGATGGCGGGCACGCGCGCAGGATCGTCGGGGCTCACGAGCTTTTCGACACCAAGCGCCATCGACACCCGCGTCTGTCCGGACAGCACATCGCGCAGCGCGCCCTGAAAGGCCAGTGAACCGGTGGCGCAGCCGCCTTCCACATTGACCACGCCCACACGCTCGGGGAACAGGCCCTCCTCGACCAGCGGTGTGAGGCAGA
>RGEP01000563.1 GCA_009918225.1 Betaproteobacteria bacterium
TGAATGTTCCTCCTACGGGTTGTTCGGTCGATCGCGATGGCTTGGCGCGGTCGATGCGTTGGACACCACCGGGCCAGGTGTCCAACCGTAGGCACGCCTGGGCTCAGCCGAGTGAGCAGGCTCTGCAATGCTCACGCCCGGCTCGAAGGCCCTGAGCGAGCGCAAGGCAGGCAAGCTCGGGCTGGAGCCTCCCGTTCAGACTGCTAAGCCCAAGCAAAACATGACGAATCTCGCAATACGTGGTCAAATCGACAACAAATAAGCCGAACAACGGTGCACGCTGCTTGCAAACCGCCCCAAGTCCACACGCATGCTGGCCGGCTTGGCCGTTTTCGTGTCAGCGTTGGGGCCGGCGGCCGCCCAGGCCCGGGGTGAGTGGACACGGCTGAGCACCAGCCCGCAAGGCTACGTGCTGCATGCGCAAACCCCTGTGCGCCCAACGGTGGGGCAAACCATTCAGGTGAACACCCTGCTGGACTATGAACAGACCCAGTACTGGGGTCATAAGGGCGAACGATTTCAGTCCAGCACGGCGGCTTGGGAACTGAACTGCATCACGGGCAGCTACCGCGCCATGGGCTTTGCGGTGCATGCAGAGCGGATGGGTAAAGGCCCCTTGCTAAATCAGCAAGCGCAAAGCACCGAGTGGTTGGTCGCCCCCAGTGGTTCCATTCCCAGTGAACTGCTGCGATGGGCGTGTCGCTAGATTCGTCAGCCGATCAGCAGCGTCAAGGGCGGCCAAACAGCCGCTAAACCACGGCCGGGGCTGCTACCGCGCAGCGCTGGGCATCAAGCCGAAGCGCTGCGGCGCTGCAAGATGGCCTTGCTCACCAGGGTCACCGAGCCCGTGAGAAAGGTTCCCCACAGCAGGTCGATGGCAGTGACCATCCAGGGCCAGTTCACCATGGTGGCTTGGTTGGTCAGGTCGTAGGTGGCATAGGCCACGAAACCAAAGAAGCCCCCACGCAAGGCGGCATCCGCAAGGCGTGCATCGCGCTGGTGCGGGCGCACGGTGAACACCACCATGCCGGCGATGTAGATCGCATAGAAGATGGCTGCAGCCACCAGATCGGGCTCGGGCGCCAGCAGATGGCCGATGGTGGGCTGGTA
>RGEP01000564.1 GCA_009918225.1 Betaproteobacteria bacterium
CTTGAAGTGCGCCTTGAGTTGCTCGCTGACCTGCTGCTGCAAGGTGATGCGCGGGTCGAACATCACCCGAAGCAGGCCGATGATCTGCAGGTCGCGGTTGAGGTTGGCGTGCACCTGCTTGATGGTGTTGACCAGGTCGGTCAGGCCCTCGAGCGCGAAGTATTCGCACTGCATGGGCACGATGACCCCATGCGCACTGCATAAGCCGTTGAGGGTCAGCAGGCTCAGGGACGGTGGACAGTCGATGAGGACGAAATCGTAGTCGGCCGCCACGGCCCCCAGGGCTTGGCGCAAGCGGGTGTTGCGGTGTTCCAGGCCCACCAGCTCCACCTCGGCACCGGCCAACTCGCGGTTGGCGGCCAACACGTCGTAGCCGCCTTGCTCGCTGCGCCGGCGGGCTTCGGCGATGCCAGCCTGCTCCAAGAGCACGTCGTAGACGCTGAGCTCCAGGGTGCGCTTGTCCACGCCCGAACCCATGCTGGCATTGCCTTGGGGGTCGAGGTCGACCACCGCGGCCAGGTTCACGGTGGTGGTGGTTTTGCCGACGCCGCCTTTTTGGTTGGCGATGCAAAAGATGCGGGGCATGGTCAGGGTGTGCGTTGCAAAGGGAAGGGCTGCGCCGGGCGCGCCGGTTCAAGGTGCAAGGCTAACAGAGGACGGGCGCGCGCCGGCCTGCGGGGTGCAGGCCTCAGCGGAAATCTCGGGAAGCGGTGACACGGCCCAACTCCCCCAACCAGGGCGAGACATCCAAGAGCCGCCGGGCCACCAGGTGCTGCACGCCGTTGCGGTTCTGCCATTGGCCCACCACCGCCAACAGCCGCGCCTGCAGCACCACCAAGCGCTGTTGCTCGCGGATGTGGCGCCAGACGATCACATTCACACAGCCGGTTTCATCTTCCAGGGTGATGAAGGTGGTGCCCTTGGCGGTCACGGGCTGCTGGCGCATGGTGACCAGGCCACAGGCCCAGGCCCGCCGGCCGTCGGGCCATTGCTGCAGGGCGTGGGCGCTGTGCCAGCCGCGTTGCTGCAGGCGTGGGCGCATCAGGGCCAAAGGGTGGCGGCGCAGGCTCAGGCCGGTGCTGGCGTAGTCCAAGGTGATGGCTTGGCCT
>RGEP01000565.1 GCA_009918225.1 Betaproteobacteria bacterium
GGTAGTCGTCGGCGCCCATGCGCAAGCCCTCCACCCGGTCAGACACCTGGTCGCGCGCCGTCAGCACCAGCACCGGCAACTGCGCATCGCGTTGGCGCAGCTCGTCCAGCAGGTCCAGGCCATCCCCATCGGGCAAGCCTCGGTCCAGCAAGACCAGGTCAAAGCGGCCGGTGGCGGCCAGCAACTTCCGCGCGGCACGCAGATCGGCGGCATGGGTCAGCGGCCAACGGCGCTGCTGCCAGCGCCAGGCCAGCTCCCGCGCGATGGTCTCGTCGTCCTCGATCAACAGCGTTTCCACAGCCGTAGGCTACACCGAGCCAGGGCCCTGCACCCAGGGCCGGGCGGTGTTTGGCTGGCTGCAAGGTTTCCTGCCTAGAGTCGCGCACTCCACGATCCACCTCCCCTTGAATTGATGGCCAATCGCAAACCTTGGACGGCTGGCGTCCGACAGCCGCAGCGCACGGCGCCTATTCGATCCCCCGCACCGGCTTGGGCCCGGGCCGCTTCATGGACAAACCTTTTGACCATCAGGTGCGGCTGGACCAGTTGATCGAACGTGGGGGAAAGCGGACCCTGCGGCAAGAGGCCGCTGCGGGCCAGGCCCAATCGGCCGACCGAGAGCTGGCGCAGGCGCGCGCGGATGCGCAGTTCGACCTCGCCTCCGCCTACTGGGATGTGCAATCCGCCGGGGCCCGCAGCCAGGCCCTTCGGGCTTTTGTCGAAGGCAGCGCCCAAGCCTTGCAGCTGCTGGAGGCGCGCGTCAAGGCCGGCGATGCCCCGGCCATTGAAGCCGCGCGCTGGCGCACCGAGCATGCCCGCTTGCAGGCGGAAGAGGCCCAGGCCCAAGCCGAGATGGCCGGCATGCGCGCCCGTTTGGCGGTGGCCATGGGCCTGAGCGGTGCCTTGCCCACGGTGGCTGCTTCGGCTGATGGGGTGGGGCTGAGCCGTCTGGATGCCGACACGCCGCTGGACACCCTGCTGAGCCGCCGAGCCGATGTACAAGCGGCGCGGGCGCGCGCGCAGGCGGCGGAGCGCTTGCACCGGCTGGCCCAGGCCCAGCGCACCCGCGATGTGACCGTGGGCCTGCAGGCCGACCGGTACCCGGCCAC
>RGEP01000566.1 GCA_009918225.1 Betaproteobacteria bacterium
CACCGAGATCGACCCGATCAACGCGCTGCAGGCCGCGATGGAAGGCTACAAGGTCGTGACCATGGAATACGCCGCCGACAAGGCCGACATCTTCGTCACCGCCACCGGCAACAAGAACGTGATCCGTTACGAGCACATGGCCGCCATGAAAGACGAGGCCATCGTCTGCAACATCGGGCACTTCGACAACGAGATCGATGTGGCTTCGCTCGAGAAGCTGCAGTGGGACGAGATCAAGCCCCAGGTCGACCATGTGATCTTCCCGGACGGCAAGAAGATCACGCTGCTGGCCAAGGGTCGCCTCGTGAACTTGGGTTGTGCCACCGGCCACCCCAGCTTCGTGATGTCCTCATCGTTTGCCAACCAGACCATCGCTCAGATCGAGCTCTTCACCAAGAGCCAGAACTACGAGGCCGGCAAGGTCTATGTGTTGCCCAAGCACCTCGATGAGAAGGTGGCGCGCCTGCACCTGAAGAAGGTGGGCGCCATGCTGACCGAGCTCAGCGACGAGCAGGCCGCCTATATCGGCGTGAAGAAGGAAGGCCCGTACAAGGCCGACACCTACCGCTATTGATCGCAGCGCTGCGCGCGGCGCAAGCCGCGCCGGCGCGTTGTGCGGCCGGGCGGCTTCTTGCGGACCCCATGCGTGCGGATCAGCTGATCGTTCAGCAGGGCCTGGCGCCCACGCGTTCGGCCGCGCAGCGGCTGATCGCAAACCGCGAACTGTCCGCCCGCGCCGCCGGGGCGCTGGGCCAGTTCCTGAGCCTGATCGAGGACACCGCGCAGGAAATCGAAGGGCGCGCGCTGGGCAGCGTGATCGAACGGGTGGTCGCCCGCAGCGGTCTGGTCGAGCACTATCGCAAGGACAAGGACGGTCGGGGTCAGGACCGGATCGAGAACCTCGACGAACTCGTCAGCGCCGCGCGCGATTTCGTGCCGAGCGAGGAAGACCTTGAGCTGCCTCTGATTAGCGCCTTCCTCAGCCACGCCGCGCTCGAGGCGGGTGAAGGACAGGCCAGCGAATTCGAAGACAGCGTGCAGCTGATGACGCTGCACTCGGCCAAGGGCCTCGAGTTTCCCAACGTGCTGCTGGTCGGCATGGAGGAGGG
>RGEP01000567.1 GCA_009918225.1 Betaproteobacteria bacterium
CCGACAACGCCCGTGAACCCACGGCTGACGAGGTGCAGAAGATCCGCGCCTGGACGCTGGCCAATGTGCGCGGCACGGTGCAGGCCGACATCCTGAAGGAGGACCAGGGCCAGAACACCTGCATCTTCTCCACCGAGTTCTCGCTCAAGGTGATGGGCGATATCGCGGCGTACTTCGTGCACCACAACGTGCGCAACTTTTACTCGGTGTCGATCAGCGGCTATCACATCGCCGAAGCCGGCGCGAACCCGATTTCGCAGCTGGCCTTCACGCTGTCCAACGGCTTCACCTTCGTGGAGGCGTACCTGGCGCGCGGCATGCACATCGATGACTTCGCGCCGAATCTCTCCTTCTTCTTCAGCAACGGCATGGACCCGGAGTACACGGTGATGGGCCGCGTGGCGCGCCGCATCTGGGCGGTGGCCATGAAGGAAAAGTACGGTGCGAATGAGCGCAGCCAGAAGCTCAAGTACCACATCCAGACCAGCGGCCGCAGCCTGCATGCGCAGGAGATCCAGTTCAACGACATCCGCACCACGCTGCAGGCGCTGATCGCGATCTACGACAACTGCAACTCGCTGCATACCAACGCGTTTGACGAAGCGATTACCACCCCTACCGAAGACTCGGTGCGCCGCGCGATGGCCATCCAACTGATCATCAACCGCGAGTGGGGCCTGGCGAAGAACGAGAACCCGAACCAGGGCGCCTTCATCATCGAGGAGCTGACCGAACTGGTGGAAGAAGCGGTGCTCGCCGAGTTCGAGCGCATCGCCGAGCGCGGCGGCGTGCTGGGCGCGATGGAAACCGGCTACCAGCGCGGCCGGATCCAGGACGAGTCGATGCACTACGAGATGCTCAAGCACACCGGCGAGCTGCCCATCATCGGCGTCAACACCTTCCGCAACCCGCACGGCGACACCATCCCCGAGAAGCTCGAGCTCGCCCGCAGCACCGAGGAAGAAAAGCAGAGCCAGCTGAAACGCCTGCAGGACTTTCACGCCCGCAACGCCGACAAGGCGCCCGCGATGCTCAAGCGGCTTCAGCAGGCCGTCATCGACAACGCCAACGTGTTCGAGGTGCTGATGGACGCGGT
>RGEP01000568.1 GCA_009918225.1 Betaproteobacteria bacterium
GATGCCCAGCGGCTTGCTGCCGGTCACGCGGTTGCCCGAGACGCCGCCTTCGCCGCCGAAGAACTCGGGGAACATCAGCGACATCGCCCAGACCAGTTCGCCAAAGCCCAGCGTGATCATCGCGAACGGCGTGGCGGCCTTCTTGGTGGTCACCCATCCGAGCACGACGGCCACCAGGGCGGCCGAGAGGCCGCCGACCACCGGGATCAGGCTCACCGGAATCGGCCACTGCCCCTTGCTCACGAGGTTGAGGGTGTGAATCGCGAGAAACGATCCCATGCCCGAATACACCGCATGGCCGAAGCTCAGCATGCCGCCCTGTCCGAGCAGCATGTTGTAGGACAGGCAGACGATGATCGCGATGCCCATCTGGCTGAGCATGGTGTGCGACAGGCTGCTCGTGAACAGCATGGGTGCGACCATCAGAAGCAGCGCGAACGCGCCCCAGATGATCCAGCGCCCGACGTTGATCGGCTTGAATTCGTAGTGCGTGCGACTCATGGCTCAGCCCTCACGCGTGCCCAGCAGCCCCTTGGGCCTGAAGATCAGGATGAGCACCAGGAACAGGTACGGCAGGATGGGCGCCACCTGCGACAAGGTGAGCTTCATCACGGTGTTGCCGGCCAGGGCCGGGCTCAGCGCCACCCCCAGCGCCGACAGCGTGGAGGCCAGCGAGTGGTCCAGCGCCACCGCAAAGGTCTGGATCACGCCTATGAGCAGCGAGGCTACAAAGGCGCCAGCCAGCGAACCCATGCCCCCCACGACCACCACCACGAAGATCACGCTGCCCACGGTGGCTGCCATCGCGGGCTCGGTGACGAAGGTGCTGCCGCCGATCACCCCGGCCAGCCCGGCCAGCGCCGCACCGGCGCCAAACACCAGCATGAACACACGCGGCACGTTGTGGCCCAGCGCCTCCACCATCTCCGGGTGGGTGAGCGCACTCTGGATGACCAGGCCGATGCGCGTGCGCGTGAGCAGCAGCCACAGCGCCAGCAGCATGGCCAGGGCGACCACCATCATGAAGCCCCGCGTGGCCGGGAACGGCGAGCAGGCCACCCGGGCGGCGACATCAGCCGCCCG
>RGEP01000569.1 GCA_009918225.1 Betaproteobacteria bacterium
GGTGGGCTCTGGTGGTGGCGATTGCCGCAGCCGGTATCAAAACCTCACTGGGCGAGCTTGCATCCTTGGGGTGGCGGCCCGCGTTGTTGTTGGTGGGCGAGACCCTCTTCCTGGCCCTGCTGTTCGCTCTTTACATCGCGGCAGCTCAGTTTTAGCGCATTTCCCAGCCGCCTGCCACGCTCACGGGCTAGGGGCTTTCCGCTCAGCCCCGCACCTCATACACCCCCAGCTTGCGGTGCAGGGGTGACTCATCCGCGATGAACAAGAAGGCCGGCTCGCTGGCAGAGCGATTGCTCAGCGTCACCGCCTCATACCCCGGGGTGCAGCAGGTATCGGCCTCGGCCAGGGTGAAGCGGTGCGCGTTGGCTGGCTCGGCTGAGGGCCCGGCAGCGGGCACCGCAGCGGATACAGCTGCAGACACCGCCGCAGAAACCGCCACCTCCACCTCTCCGTCGATCGCATGAAACACCTGTGAAGGCGAGCGCGCCGGCAGGCGCAGCGTTTGCCCGGGGCGCAGCATCAGCGCGTAGTAGCCCAGGTTGTTCTGCACATCGCGCCCGGTGTCGGGGTTCACATAGCTCACCTGCACGCACTCCAGGGAGGGCTGGCTGTTGGCCAAGGCCACCAGGGCCGCGCGGGCGTCTTGCCAGGGGTAGCGCAGCATGGGGTAGTCTTCGCGGCCGCGTTCGAAGTAGGGCGTGGGCACCACGCCGCCTCGTGCGTACACCTCGTCACCGCGGCCGGGCTTCACGTCTTGGCGCTGGCCTTCGATCGCGTACGACACTTCGGCGTAATACATCAGGGGCAGGTCCAACACGTCCAGCCACACCACGGGTTCGCTGCCGTTGTGTTCGTGTTCATGCCACTGCCCCGTGGGCGTGAGAATCAAGTCGCCGCGCTCCATGGGGCACTTTTCGCCATGCACGGTGGTGGTGGCGCCACGGCCCTCCACGATCATGCGCACCGCATTGGGCGTGTGCCGGTGGGCGGGGGCCCACTCGTGGGGCAGCAACAGCTGCATGCCCAGGTACATGGCGGGGCTGGCCTTCATGTTCTCCAGGCCGTGCCCCGGGTTGGCCAG
>RGEP01000570.1 GCA_009918225.1 Betaproteobacteria bacterium
GTGCCCCTGGTGGCCTGGGGCATGGAGCAGTTTGGATGGAGAACCACCGCCCTCGCCTGCGGTGTGCTGGCCATCCTGGTGGGGTATCCGCTCTCGATGATTTTTCGCCGTCGTCCCGAAGACCATGGCGAGGTGGTGGATGGCCACGACCCTGCCGCCCCCACCAATGCCCAGGCACAAGAAATCACGGCGAACGATGACCCGGGGTATGAATTCAGCGCACGCGAGGCCCTGCGCACGAGTTCGTTCTGGCTGGTGGGCTTTGCCCTGCTGCATGGTTTTGCCTGGGGTTTGCGAGGCCCCTTCATGCAAGCCATTCGCGCCGACTACTTTGGTCGCCGCTCGATTGGCATGATCCTGGGCCTGTCCGCTGTGATTGCCGCCATTGGCCAGGTGCTGGGGCCCATGTTGGCCGGCTTTCTGGGGGACATCACCGGAGACTACCTGTTAGGCTTCACCGTGCTGGCCTTGCTGGCCGGCACAGGCTTCCTCTCCTTCTGGCTGGCAAAGCCGCCGATGCCGCCCGCGCATACCTAGAAAACCCACCCCGCGCCCACGGGGCGAACTCGCGTCATCGGCTTCAAGCGGTGCGTGGTTGCCGCATCCGCCACCACTGGGAGGCCACGGCGATGAGCACCATCGCCAGACCGCCCAGGTCCGTCCAGGATGAGGGATACACCAGGGCAAAGCCCGCGACGATCAGCAAGGTGCGCTCCAGCGAGGTGGTCTTGAGCCAGGCCCAGCCTTGAAAACCCGCGGCAATCGCAGCAATGCCCAAGGCGGCCGTCAAGGTCACGGTGGCAATCGACCCCCAGGGTGCGGTGGCCAGTGCCTTGGTGGAACCCATCAGCAACAACCCTTGTCCACTCGGATCCAGCACAAACATGAATGGCAGCAAAAACGCGGGCACGGTGTACTTCCAGCACTGCAGGGTGGTCTTGTACGGATCTCCCCCCGTGATGGCTGCCGCTGCAAACGGAGACAAGGCTGTGGGGGGTGACACCTCCGAGAGCACCGCGTAGTAGAAGATGAACATGTGGGCCGCAAAATCCGGCACGCCCAGCTTGGTCAGCGCAGGCG
>RGEP01000058.1 GCA_009918225.1 Betaproteobacteria bacterium
CAGCTCCGCGTGCAGCTTGTCGACCTCGGCAAACAGGCGACGGGCTTCGGGCGTCGGGTGAAACTTGCCGTGAACCCGCTCAAACAAAGCCAGGCCCAGCTGGGCCTCGGCGTGCTGCAGCACCTTGCTCACGGCCGGTTGCGAGATGTGCAGCAAGCGCGCGGCACCGCTGACGGTGCCGGCGCGCATCACGGCATGGAAGACCTCCAGGTGCCGCAGCCTCACAACGCCGCAGGCCTTACAGGAACTTGTAGTCCAGCGTGATGGTGAAGGCGCGGCCGCGCGGATCGGCCACACGCGGCTCCCACGAGCTGCCCGCACCGGTGTTGCTGTCGTAGGTCGACGAGAAGGGCGGGTTGCGGTCGAACAGGTTCTTCACGCCCACCGTCAGGCCCATGTTCTTCACGCCGGTGTAGCGCACGCTCATGTCCCAGAGCTGGTAGGCGGCCACATCGGGATTGAAGTTGGGCGGCACGATGGAGCCGTTGGCCACACCCGGCAGCACGAAGTCCTTGTAACCAGCCCGGTAGCGCTGGACCACGGTGGTCGTCCAGACGTTTTGCGTCCAGCTGGCCACGATGTTGTGCTTCCAGCGCAGGCCCAGGTCGCCCGCGCGGGTGAACACGCCAACTTCGCTGTCGCTGAAGGGCGCGCTGGCGATCAAACGCGAGCGCTTGTCCATCAAGCGGGTGCCCTCGGCCAGCAGGGTCCAGCGGCCCGGGCCCATGGTGCCGTTGGCGCGGGCGCTCAGGTCCAAGCCGCGGGTGATGGTTTCACCGGCATTCACCCAGCGCTGGTCGATCTTGGCGATGTTGCCCGCCGCGTCGCGGATGAAGTTGTCGGGGAAAAGGGTGTAGTTGGCCACGATGGTGGTCAGGCCCAGGGACTGGATCGTGCCTTCGCGGCGGATCTGCCAGAGGTCCGCACCCAAGGTGTAGTTGCGCACCGGCTCCCACACCGCACCCACGGTCCAGCTGCGGCTCTTTTCCGGGCCCAGGTCAGGCTTGCCACCGGTCAGGATGAGCGGGGTGATGGCGGTGCACTCAGGCTTGGCGGCGTCCACCTTGCCACCGACGCACTTGAAGGGGTCGACCAGGTCCTTGCCGCTGTAGGGCGACTCGGTGACACCGAAGTACAGCTGGTTGAAGGTGGGCACGCGGAAGCCCGAGCTGTTGGAGCCGCGCAGCACCAGGTTGTCGGCCGGCGACAGGCGGAACGAGGCTTTGGGGTTGGTGGTGGTGCCGAAGCCGGTGTAGTCGTCGCGCCGTGCCGAGAGCGTGACCTCCATGCGCTTGTGCAGCGGCACCATCAGTTCGGAATACACCGCCTTGATGTCGCGCTCCACGGGCGCCAGGGTGTTCACGCTGTCGAAGGGGGCGTTGAAGATGCGGGCCTGGGTGGCCAGATCGGTTTCGTTGCCGTTGAACTGGTAGCGCTCTTTGCGGATGTCCACGCCCACTGCAGCCATGGCCTCGCCACCGGGGGCCTTGAAGACCGGGCCGGAGGTGACCGCATCCACTTGGCGCAGGGTCATCTTGCCGCCGTACAGGTTCACGCCGCGGGCCGAGATGGCGTCCAGTGCGGCCAAGGCCTGAGGTGTTTGGGACTGGCCGGGCTGCAAGAAGGGGTTGAGCACGCCGGTGTTGATCAGCGCCGCCAATTCCTTGCCGTAGTGGTAGCCGCCACCCAAGGTTGACACCGTGTCGCTGCTGGCCGTGGAGATGCCTGCACGGTAGTCCCAACCCGCGAACAGCGGGCCTTCAGCCGAGACCAAGAAGCGCGAGGTGTCGGCATTGGTTTCGATCTCGCGGTTGCCGCAAGGCATGCAGCGCCAGCGGAAGGCCAGGGGCAGGCCGCGGTTGGACGCCAGCTGCGGGAAGGCCTTGGCCAGGGCGTCGAACACATAGTTGTAGCCCGCGCCGGTGCTGGGATAGGCCAGGTTGTACAGCGGGCTGGTGGTCGAGGTGCTGCTGGAGAGCTGGTTGGGCGAGAAGGACTTGGCCGAATCGGCCCGGCCAAACACCGCTTCGGCATTGAGCAGGTGGTCTTTGGCGCGCACCGTGCCGCGCAGCACGGCATTGGTGGTGCGGACGGGCTGCTGCAGCACCGCCGCGCGCCCGGTGTCCCATGCACAGCCGAAGGCGGCATTCGGTGTGGCCCACAGCTTTTCATCGTAGGCCGCCATGCCATCGATGGAGTTGCATCCCGGCATGCCCGGCAGGTCCAGCACGTTGATGCCGTTGTAGGCCAGCGGGTTGCCCGGCAGGGTGGGGCCTGTGCCGCGGCCGGTGGTGTTGAGGTTGTCGCGGCTCAGGGCGTTGTACAGCGAGGAGATGGCAAACACGGTGGCAAAGGGCGTGCCGCGCGTGTCCACCGACAGGCCGCGATCGGGCTGGAAGGTGTTGACGAAGCTGCGCTGGTCGCCCCGCAAGGCTTGCACATCGCTGACCGCAATCGATGCCAGGAGGTTGTAGCCGTCCTTGTCGAGGTTGCCGGTGCCGCCAACCAAACGGGCGCGCTTGAGGTTGCCGCCGCCGGCCTGGGTGGTGTCGCTGAAGACCTGGCCTTCCAAGCCGCGGAAGTCGCGGCGCAGGATGAAGTTGATCACCCCGCCTACCGCATCGGTGCCGTACAGCGATGAAGCCCCGTCCTTGAGCACCTCCACGCGCTCAATGGCCGCCATGGGGATGGAGTTCAGGTCGACGATGCCGCCGTTCAAGCCGTGGGCCGCGACGCGGCGGCCGTTGAGCAGCACCAGGGTGCTGGCAGCACCTTGGTTGCGCAGGTTCGCAGCGCTCAAGCCGTTCATACCCCGTGCCGCACCGGCCACCACGTCGGCGTTGGACGCCAGGTTGTCCAGGCCGTTGCCGTTGGCGGTCAGGCTCAGGATCAGCTGCTCGGCGCTGATGATGCCTTGGCGTTCGATGTCTTGGCGGGTGATGACTTGAACCGGCAGCGCGCCTTCGCTGGCCAGGCGCTTGATGCTCGAGCCGGTGATCTCCACCTTCTGTTCGGCCACCTGCTGCGCCAGTGCGGGCGAAATCAGGCTGAGGGCAGCCAGCGCTTGGACGATCGGCTTGAGTTTCATGGGAATCTCCTGAACGGTGTCGCCCCAGGGGCGAGCGGGTTTGTGACGCGTCATCAAAAAATGTAGCGCAGCCGCCCCAAGGGGGGTGGGACGCCAGCGCTGCCGAATCGGTTTGGATTCATAACCCAAGGTTATGCCCCGAGTGTCGACGCTGTTCGCTGGATCCTGCCCCCAAAGCGCGGCCGTGCACCGCCCCCTCGGGAAAACACGAGGGCCCGGTGTTGCCCCAAAGGAACACCAGACCGGCTGCTCATCTGCGAGGCGTGGCCTCAGCCCAGGTGTTGCGCCAGCCAGGCGTCCAGCCGCGCCCCCAGGGCCGGAATGCACCAGTCGGTGGCCAAGCCCGGCATCGGCGCATGCCGAGAGCCCAAGGTGGACAGCAGCGCCACCAGGTAGCGGCGCCCACCCGGGGCCAAGCTGCGCACCCAGCCCGCATCAGAGAGGTAGTTTTCGGTGGTGCCGGTCTTGTGCGCGAACTGCACCTGGGCTTGGGGCTGCAGCGGCCGCACATCACCCGGCCACTGCCGGTCGGCAGCCGCCACGCGCCCGTCAGGCCCCAGCCAGCGCGTGGGCACCCGTGCGGGAATGCCGGGCTGCCAGCCGGGCATGCCCACGGCCACGGCGCTGCTCAGGGCTTCGTGCAGGGCTTGGTCGTCCATCAGCTGCCACAGGCGCTGGGCCGTGTGGGCTTGCAACAGCGGCGGCTCATCGCCACGCAACCAGGGTGGCGGCGGTGCGTCTGGCATCACGGCAGGCAGGAGCAGCCACAAGAGGCGCACGGTGTCCCAGGCGGTCATCTGCAGATGGCCCACGCCCGAGCCGTCGCGGTTGAGCCAGCCGCCATCGGCCCGTGTGCGGGCCAGTCTCAGGGTGGGCAGTCCGTAGAAGCGAAACAGGGCGTTCAGGCCGCCTTGCAGGAGGCCGCCGTGGTCGACCGTTCGCTGCTCAGACGCGGCCTGCCCATTCGCAGTGGCGGCCATCGGGTCCGGCTCATCGGCCAAGCCACGCGCGTGCAACAGCGCCACCAGGGCGCTGGTGTGCTCGTTGCGGCTTTCGGTGACCATGCCATCGGCCCACGCCCACACGGGCCGTGTTTGGCCTTGCCAGGTCCAGGGCTCATCCCACTGGCTGCGCTGCAGGTCGACCAGCCGGCCCACACCCACGGCCACCATCAACTTGATCAAGGAAGCGGGATAGGGCGCGATGGACCGGACGGGTCCCTGGCCGTGCAGTATTTCTAGATCATTCAGTCGGGTCCAATCGGCGCCCGCTTGCCAGGCCACCGAGCGGCGCTCCCGGTCGGTCGGGTCGACCAGGTAACGGATGTTGCGCACCTCAGAGGCATCGGCGTCGATCTGGGCCACCACGCCGCCGGGGTGCTCGCGCGTGACCAGCACATTGGCCCACACCGCAGGGGCCTGCCGGGGATAGGCCACCACCGCCAGGTCCAGCGTGGGCGGCGGGTCGAAAGCCGGTGCCTGCGCCAAGCAGGCCCGCAGGGCGCTTTGCAGTTCAGAGGCCAAGGCCTCGTGGCTCAGCTCAACCGTAGAAGGCATAGGCCACCGCAATGGCACCCACCAAACCCACGGCATCAGCCGTCAGCGCACAGCCCAGCGCGTGGCGCGTTTTCTTGATGCCCACGCTGCCGAAGTAGACCGCCAACACGTAGAAGGTGGTTTCAGTCGACCCCTGAATGATGCTGGCCAGGCGGCCCTCGAAGGAGTCCACTCCGTAGGTTTTGAGCACATCGACCATCAGGCCCCGCGCGCCACTGCCCGACAGGGTCTTCATCAGGCCCACCGGGAGAGCGGGCACGAACTGGTCATCCAAGCCCAGGGCCCGCACACCGGCTCCGATGGCCTGCACCAGGTAGTCCATGCAGCCGCTGCTGCGAAACACCGAAATAGCCGCCAGCATGGCCACCAGGTAGGGAATGATCTGCACCGCCACCCCGAAGCCTTCCTTGGCGCCATCGACAAAGGCTTCGTACACGTTGATGCGCCGCAGCGCCCCCACCGCAACGAAGAGCACGATGATGGCCAGAATGATCCCGCTGCCCAAGACCGAAATCGACTGGGCCATTTGCGCAGCCGGCATGCCCGACAGCCACAGGTACAGAGCACCCATGAGTGCGGCGAAGCCGCCAAAAAAGGCCATCACCGGCGCGCACAGCAGGTTGATGCGCTGCACCCAGGCCACGGCCAAGAGGCCCGCGACGAAGGAAATGAAGGTGCCGATCAAGGTGGGCAGGAAGATGTCGGCGCCATTGAAGTGGGTCAGGCCCTGTTCTGCAGCCAGGCTCTGGCGTATGGCGATCACCGACGTGGGGATGAGCGTGATGCCCGCGGTGTTGAGTACCAAGAACATGATCATCGGGTCCGAGGCCACCGACTTGTCGGGGTTGATCTCCTGGAGTTCGCGCATGGCCTTCAGGCCCAGTGGCGTAGCGGCGTTGTCCAGTCCCAGCATATTGGCCGACGCGTTCATGGCGATGCTGCCGCTGGCCGGGTGGCCGGGCGGAATGCCGGGAAAGACGCGGCGGAAGAATGGGGCCACGCCGCGCGAGAACAGGTCGATGACGCCGGCCTGTTCGCCGATCTTCATGATGCCCAGCCACAGCGTCATCACGCCCACCAAGCCCAGCGAGATGTCGAAGCCGGTCTTGGCCATGTCGAACAGGCCGCTGAGCATCTGGCCGAACAGGGCGGTTTGGCCCATGGCCACCTTCACCGCCGCCACGGCAAAGCCGATGAGGATGAAGCCGATCCAAATGAAATTCAGCGCCATGTGCGGTTCCGCTTCTGAGGTGCGCGCAGTATAGGAAGCGTCGGTGCGGCCTGGCCCGCGGGCCTCGAATGCGGGCCTGCCGTGCCAACGCCTTCACGCGAGTGGAAGCACACGACTTTTGAGCGATGATCGCGGGATGGACGCATCACGCCGCGCTGTCATGGGCGGGAATCCCGCCATCGATGACGCTCTGGGGCTATCGGGCACCTTGAGTGGTCAGGTGCTTGCGCCGGGTGGCTGGGTGCAGGGGCAGGTGCACTGGGAGGCGGGCCGCGTGGTGGGCGTGCAGGGCACACCCTGTGAACAGGAGACCCGCAGCGCGGGGGCGCCGGCACTGATCATCCCGGGCTTCATCGATTTGCATGTGCATGGTGGCGGGGGCCGAGACACCATGGAGGGTCAGGATGCGGTGCAGTGCCTGGCGCGCACGCACGCGCGACACGGCACCACCGCCCTGTTGGCCACCACCATGACCGCACCGCAGCCCGAAATCGAAGCCGCGCTGGTGGCACTGGCGCCGCAGTGCCTGCAGCGCGCAGCCCAGGCCGCGCGGGTCTTGGGCGTTCACTTGGAAGGCCCCTACATCAGCCCCGATCAACTGGGTGCCCAGCCGCCACACGCCCAGCCGGCCTCGATGCAAGACATCCTGCGCCTGCAGGGTCTGGCGCCGATCCGTGTGCTGACATTGGCGCCCGAGATGCCGGGCAACCTGGCCCTCATTCCGCAGTTGGTTGCAGCGGGCATCCGCGTGCAACTGGGCCACACACGGGCCAGTTACGAGCAAGCCCTGGAGGCCTTGCAGCAAGGCGCTTCGGGCTTTACCCATTTGTTCAACGCCATGGGGCCCTTGCACCACCGCGCGCCCGGCGCAGCGGGGGCGGCTTTGGCCCACGCCGACCATGCGGAAATCATTCCGGACCTGCTGCATGTGCACCCCGGCGCCATCCGGGCGGCCTTGCGGGCGGTGCCCGGCCTGTTCGCCGTCACCGATGCCACGGCTGCGGCCGGCATGCCCGATGGGGCCTACCCGCTGGGCCAAATGACGGTTCACAAATGCATGGGCGGCGTGCGGCTGGCCGATGGCACCTTGGCTGGCAGCGCGCTGACCATGGACCAGGCCCTGCACAACCTGGTGCACATCGGGCTGAGCGTGGCCCAGGCCAGCGCCCGCGTGAGCACGCACGCGGCCCGCTACTTGGGCTTGAGCGACCGGGGCCTGATCGCCGAGGGTGCTTGGGCAGATCTGGTGGTTTTGGATCCCCAAACCCTGCAGGTGCAGCAGGTGGTGGTCGAAGGAGAAGCGATTGACCTTGGCACAAGGGCCTGAGGAGCCCACGCAGGTGCTGTCTGCGGACGCACAACGAGGCCCAGGCCCCGGTCCTTGGGCCTGGGTGCCCAGCCTCTACCTGTTGCAGGGGCTGCCCTACGTGGTGGTGATGTCGCTGAGTGTGGTGATGTACAAGAACCTGGGCTTGTCCAACACCGACATTGCGCTGTACACAAGTTGGCTCTACCTGCCCTGGGTGATCAAGCCCCTGTGGAGCCCCCTGATCGAACTCTTGGGCACACGGCGCCGCTGGATTTGGCTGCTGCAGTTTGCGGTGGGCGCGATGGTGGCCATGGTGGCGCTGAGCCTGCCCACCGAGCAGTGGGTGCGCTGGAGTTTGGCCCTGCTGTGGCTCATGGCCTTTGCCAGCGCCAGCCACGACATAGCGGCTGACGGCTACTACATGATGGCCCTGCCCACGCACCAACAGGCGGCCTTCGTGGGCATCCGCTCCACGTTTTACCGCGTGGCCAACATTGCCGGGCAGGGTGGCCTGGTGTACCTGGCGGGCGAGGTGGCCGAACGCAGCGGCTCGGCGGTGTTGGCGTGGCAGGTGGTGCTGGGTTTGTTGGCGGTGTGCTTCGTGGGGGTGGGCCTGTACCACGCTTGGCGCTTGCCCTATCCGGCCGAAGACCGGCCGGGCACGGTGCGCTCCAGCTTGTTCGCCGAGTTCTTCGCGGTCTTGGGCGCCTTCTTTCGCAAGCCTGCCATTGCCGTGGGCATTGCCTACCTGCTGCTGTACCGCTTTCCGGAAGCGCAGTTGCTGAAGCTGGCGGCACCGTTTCTGCTGGACCCGGCTGAAGCCGGTGGACTGGGCCTGTCCACACGAGAGGTGGGGGTGGCCTACGGCACGGTGGGCCTGATCGCCTTGACGGTGGGCGGCATCGTGGGCGGGCTGCTGATTTCACGTTTTGGATTGAAGGCCTGCCTGTGGCCCTTGGTCTGGGGCATGCACCTGCCCAACCTGGTGTTCTTGGCCATGGCGCTGTGGCCGCCACAGCAGTTGTGGGTGGTGAGCACCGCTTTGGCAATTGAGCAGTTTGGCTATGGCGTGGGTTTTGCTGCCTATCTGATGGTGATGATTTTGATTGCCGAGGGGCCGCACAAGACCGCGCACTACGCCATCTGCACGGGCTTCATGGCCATGGGGATGATGATCCCGGGCTTTTGGAGTGGTTGGCTGCAGGAGGCCTTGGGCTACACCGGCTTCTTCACCTGGGTGATGGTGGCGGCCATTCCGTCCTTCGTGATGACGGCTCTCATTCGGGTGCCAGAAGGCTTTGGCCGAAGGGAGCCGGCGGCGTGAACGGGCGGCTGCTCAGCCTCGATGCCTTTCGGGGCATGACGATTGCCGCCATGCTGTTGGTCAACAACCCGGGCGACTGGAAGCATGTCTACGGTCCCTTGTTGCATGCGCCCTGGCACGGGTGGACCTTCACCGACTGGATCTTCCCCTTCTTCATCTTCATCAGCGGCGTGGCCATGCCCATGAGCCTGGCCCGGCGCCGGGATGCGGGTGCACAGCCGCTGGACTTGTGCATGGGCTTGGTGCGCCGCGGTTTGCTGATCATGCTGATCGGTTTGATGCTCAACGCGGTGCCCGCCTTTGACTGGAACACCTTGCGCTGGCCCGGCGTGTTGCAGCGTATCGGCTTGTGCATCGTGTTGTGTGCGCCCGTGGTGGTCTGGCTGGCGTGGCGCGGGCAGGCCGTGGTGGCCCTGGGCTTGCTGCTGCTGTACAGCGTGTTGATGTTGAGCGTGCCCGTACCAGGCGATGATGGCGTGGTGCGCGTGGGGTCCTTGTTGGCGGGGCAGGACACGGGCAGCTATGTCGACCGCTTGTTGATGGAGGGGCACCTGTGGGCCAAGTCCCGCACCTGGGACCCCGAGGGTTTGTTGAGCACCTTGCCGGCGGTGTCCACCTTGTTGGCCGGTGTGCTGACCGGGCAGGGCATGGCGCGTGTGCAGGAGCCCGGTGCGCGTTGCATGGGCCTGGTGGTGGCGGGCTTGTTGGCGCTGTGGGCCGGTGAAGTGTTGGCGGCGTGGAACATGCCCATCAACAAGTCGC
>RGEP01000571.1 GCA_009918225.1 Betaproteobacteria bacterium
CCGCCCAGCGAGATGCCCACCGCCAGCACGGACGCACCGTGGCGCGCTGCAAGCCGGCGCAGGATCCAGTCGATCTCGATATGGTCGCCCGAGTGATAGGCCCGTGGCGCGCGGTTGAGCTCGCCGCTGCAGCCGCGAAAGTGCGGAATCGCCAGGGCCCAGCCCCGCGCGCGCGCGGCCTGCGCAAAACCGCGGCTGTAGTGGCTTTGCGACGAGCCCTCGAGCCCGTGGAACATCACGAGCAGCGTGGTGCTGCGCAGGGGCGCACCGCCTGCATCGGCCAGCCAGTCGACGTCGATGAAGTCGCCGTCGGGCGTATCCCAACGCTCGCGCGCAAAGCGTGCAGCATCAGCGTCGCCGCCGGGATCAATGCCGCTGAGCTTGGCCGCCCAGATGGTCTGCAGATGGCCGCCGGGCAGCCACCAAGGCGCCTGGTAGTTCACGCGTTCAGTGCAGCACCTGCGTCTGCATGACTTCCTGCAGTTCGCTCTCGGTGGCCGGGCTCGCATGGTGCACCACCATCTTCCAGCCATCGGTGGTCTTGTGATAGACGTTGGTGGCAATCACCAGCGCCTCGCGTGCGCCCTGTTCTCCGCCTGACACAGGGCAGAAATGCGGCGCGGGAAGAAACCTTGGGCATCTGTACTGCAGTCCCTGCATCCACTCCAGGCGCCGGATTGTGCCGCGACTTCCTGACAGCGCCACGCCGTCCGCGTCAGGGAACGTCAGCGTGCGTGCGCGGCCGTGCGCCAACGCAACGCACTTTGCTGTGCGCACAACTGCTGGCACACGCAAGCCGCGAGGTAGGGCAGTGCCTGCAGGCACAGGATCAGCGTCCAGGCGGTCAGGCCGTCACCGCGCGGCCAGCCCGAGGCCCAGAGTGCCGCTGCGCTGCCCAGCAGGGCCAGCAGCCACACCGCTTCGGCGCTCGCGCGGTTCGGATTGACGGGCGCTTGTGGTGCGACTGCCGCCGTCGTGTCGCCACTGTTGACCGTGGCCTTGCGGGTGATGTCGAACACCGCACGACGCTGCAACAGACCCTTGAGAACCCCACAGGCCACCGCATGCGACAAGGCCATC
>RGEP01000572.1 GCA_009918225.1 Betaproteobacteria bacterium
AGCACGTCTTCCAGCGTGACCGGTTCGAAGTACAGCCGATCGGACGTGTCGTAGTCGGTGGAGACGGTTTCCGGGTTGCAGTTGACCATGATGGTCTCGTACCCGTCCTCGCGCATGGCCAGCGCGGCGTGCACGCAGCAGTAATCGAACTCAATGCCCTGACCAATGCGGTTGGGGCCACCGCCCAGCACCATGATTTTCTTGCGCGTGGAGGGTTGGGCCTCGCACTCTTCGTCGTAGGTCGAGTACATGTAGGCGGTTTGCGTGGCGAACTCCGCCGCGCAGGTGTCCACCCGCTTGTACACCGGGCGAACGCCCAGGCCGTGGCGGGCCTTGCGCACCGCATGCTGGTCCGTGCCCAAGAGCCGCGCCAGACGCTTGTCCGAAAAGCCCTTCTTCTTCAGGTGGCGCAGTTCATCAGCCGACAGGCTCTGCAAGGTGCGGCCCTTGACCTGGGCTTCGGTCTTGATCAGGTCTTCGATTTGCGCCAGGAACCAGGGGTCGATCTTGGTTTCTTCAAAGACGTCGTCCAGCGTCATGCCGATGCGAAAGGCATCGCCCACAAACAGGATGCGTTCGGGGCCGGGCTCACCGATCTCTTCGATGATCTCGTCACGGTCTTGGCTGCGCTCGCTCAAGCCGTCGATGCCGGTCTCCAGGCCGCGCAGGGCCTTCTGAAAGCTCTCTTGGAAGGTGCGGCCCATGGCCATCACCTCGCCCACCGACTTCATCTGCGTCGTCAGGTGGGGATCGGCCGCTGGGAACTTCTCAAAGGCAAAGCGCGGGATCTTGGTGACCACATAGTCGATCGAAGGCTCGAAGGACGCAGGCGTGGCGCCGCCGGTGATGTCGTTCTTGAGTTCGTCGAGCGTGTAGCCCACCGCCAGCTTGGCCGCGATCTTGGCAATCGGGAAGCCCGTGGCCTTGGAGGCCAAGGCCGAAGAGCGCGACACCCGCGGGTTCATCTCGATCACGATCATCCGCCCGTTGTCCGGGTTGATGGAGAACTGCACGTTCGAGCCGCCCGTGTCCACGCCGATCTCCCGCAGGATGGCGATGGAGGCGTTGCGCAGCAGTTGG
>RGEP01000573.1 GCA_009918225.1 Betaproteobacteria bacterium
GGTCCCGCCCTGATCGTCGCCAACCACATCAGCTGGATCGATATTTTTCTGATGCTTGCCACCACCTCGGCACACTTCGTTGCGAAGATCGAGATCGCGTCATGGCCGGTGGTTGGGCGGCTCGTGATAGGTGCCGGCACCCTTTTCATCGAGCGGGGCAAACGCCATGCAGTCCATCAGCTCAACGAACGCATACAGAGCATGCTGGCGGCGGGTCGGCGCGTGGCAGTGTTCCCGGAAGGCACCACCAGTGATGGGCTGCGTCTGCTGCAGTTTCACGGCAACCTGCTCGAACCCGCCCTTCGCGCGCAGGCGCCCATCATTCCGGTGGGAATCCGCTATACCGACCTGCAGGGCCAATACAGCTCAGCCATCGACTTCACCGGCAACATGAGCTTCGGTGAATCGATGAAGCGCGTGCTGGGCTCACCAGGATTCATTGCCGCGCTCCACCCGCTGCCCGTGCTGAGCGAACCTGCCACGCGTCAGCAGGCGGCACGTGGTGCGCGTGCCGCCATTGCCGAGCGGCTGGCGCTTCCAACGGACGACACCGTGCCCGATACCCTGCGCAACGCACTTAGCGCGGCGCGCACGCGCAGCGAATAGCCAAAGCGAAGCGCCTCATCCAGCCTCGGGCAACCCGGCCAGCACCACCAGCTGGTCCGGACGGGCTTCGGGCACGGCGCGAAGCGACACCCGTGAATCGATGGTGACGAAGCGCCCGCCATTGCTCACAGCCAGTGCGAGCAGATAAGCATCGGTAAGCTGCCGGTGGCCCGAGAGGTGATCCCAGGCGATGCCTGGATGACCAGCCAGGGCCACGCTGTCGGGCCAGAACTGGTGGCTTGAATGGCGCATTGCCATGCCCAGGCGGTCAACGACGCGCCGCGGGTGGGGGGCTTCCAGCCTTTTGCCTCGCGCGGAGGCGTGGTGAGCGACTCTGCAGTGAATGCTTTGCGCGACCAGGAGGGCGTCTGATGCGCGCGTTGCTCGACGTCAACGTGCTCATCGCCCTGCTCGATTCTGACCATATCCACCACCACCGCGCCACGCGCTGGATGGCAGGCGCCCAATTTGCCG
>RGEP01000574.1 GCA_009918225.1 Betaproteobacteria bacterium
CTCGCCGATGCCGGTTCGGCCCGCGCTGTCGGTGAGGATCAAGAGGTTGCGCGTGAAGTACGGTCCGTGTGCTCCGCTGAGGTTGAGCAGCATGCTGTCGCGGCCGGCCACGGGAATGGCCCGCAGGGCGGTGACGCGGGGCGAGTGGGGGTCGTGGTGGTTCATCAGTGGGTGGGCTGGTGCCGGTGTGGGCGTCTCGGCCGCTCAGGTGACGGGTGCCGGATTGAACAGCACCAGGGCGTTGTGCAGCTTCCATCGCTCGGCCCAGGTGCGGTGGCGGCCACTGGCCACCTCCACCATCAGTTGCAAGAGTTCTAGCCCCGCCTGTTCGACGGTGAGCTCACCGTCGGCGATGCGGCCGGCGTTGACGTCGATCAGGTCGTGCCAGCGCTGCGCAAGCTCGGTTCGGGTGCCCACCTTGATCACGGGCACTTCGGCCAGCCCATACGGTGTGCCCCGCCCCGTGGTGAAGACGTGCAGGTTCATGCCGGCGGCCAGCTGCAGGGTGCCGCAGATGAAGTCGCTGGCGGGGGTGGCGCAGAACACCAGGCCCCGCTGGTTCGATGCGAGTTTGTTGCCGGGCTTGAGCACGGCGTGGATGGGCCCGGTGCCGCTCTTGACGATGGAGCCCATGGCCTTTTCAACGATGTTGGACAAGCCACCGGCCTTGTTGCCTGGGGTGGTGTTGGCGCCGCGGTCCACGCCGCCGCGCTCCAAGTAGGCATCGGTCCACGCCAGCTCATCGATGAGCGCCTGGGCCACTTCAGCCGTGGCGGCGATGACGGTGGCCCCAGCCCGCACGAGCAGGTCGGTGCAGGCGCCCACCGCGGGGTTGGCGGTGATGCCGCTGAAGGCGTCGCTGCCTCCGCACTGCACACCCACCACCAGCTCGCTGATGGACACGGGCTCACGCCGCCGTGCATTCAGGCGCTGCAGGTGAACATCAGCCTGCTGCAGCACCGCTTCCACCATGGACATGAAGCCCACGTGTTGCTCGTCTTGCAGGCGTATGACCCTAAGCGGGTCATGAGCCGCGTTCGGTAGCTTCGGCTCATGAGCCGCGTTCGGTAGCTTCGGCTC
>RGEP01000575.1 GCA_009918225.1 Betaproteobacteria bacterium
AGGTCGCGCGCCCAGTAGTCGGGGTTGCGCGCGTAGGTGATGTCCTTGCCGAAGTTCACCTTGCCGATGCGGTACGGCCCGCTGCCAATCGGCAGGTCGGTGACGATCTTGTCCAGCGGCTTCGGCTTGCCGTTGTCCATGCCCCACTTGCGGCTGAACACCGGCAGCGTGCCTGCAATCAGCGGGAGTTCGGCATTGACCCGCTTGAACGCGAACCGGACCGACCGCTCGTCAAGCACCGTGACCGACGCAATGTCGGCAAAGATCGTGCGGAACTGCGGGGCGGCCTCCTTGCTGGTCAGGCGGTCGAATGAATGCTTGACGTCCTCGGCCAGCACCGGGTCGCCGTTGTTGAAGCGGGCCTTGGGGTTGAGCCGGAACACGACCGACAGCCGGTCCGGTGCGACCGCGATGTCTTCGGCCAGCAGGCCATACGAGGTGGTGGGCTCGTCCAGCGTGGTGGTCAGCAGGGTTTCGAAGACCAGCCCGAGCAGCTGCGGTGCGGCGCTGCCCTTGAGCGTGAAGGGGTTGTACTTGTCGAAATTGGACAGCCGCGTGGGCGGCACCATCGACAGCGTCCCGCCCTTGGGCGCAGCGGGATTGACATAGTCGAAATGGCTGAAGCCCGCCGGGTACTTGATGTCGCCGAACTGGGCGTACGCATGGGCACCCCAGGCCCTGGACATCAGCAGGCAAAGCAGGACCGCAAGAAATCGCATGAGAGAATTCTGCACGGTTTCATTATCCGGGAGAGTTATGGGATTCCTTGATGGCAAACGATTGCTGATCACCGGTGTGCTTTCCAACCGGTCGATCGCCTATGGCATCGCCCGTGCCTGCCATGCGCAGGGCGCGCAGCTGGCCTTCAGCTATGTGGGCGAACGGTTCAAGGACCGCATCACCGAATTTGCCGCCGAATTCGGCTCGAACCTCGTGTTCGACTGTGATGTGGGTGACGATGCACAGATCGACCGGCTGTTTGCCGATTTGTCGGCGCATTGGCCCAAGTTCGATGGTTTTGTGCACAGCATCGGCTATGCGCCGCGCGAGGCCATTGCAGGCGACTTTCTCGACGGGCTG
>RGEP01000576.1 GCA_009918225.1 Betaproteobacteria bacterium
AGCCTGAGCCAGGATTGGGCCGCTTCCATCGTGGACAACGTGAGGGCCCATCTGGCCGATCAACTCGCGGGCAAGGCGATGCTGTCCCTGGGGGACCTCAAAGCGCAGTTGGCCTACCTGAAGGATGATCTGGCGGTGGGTGTCTTCGTCCAAACGGCTCAGTCGCAGACCGAGTCCCTGAAGTCTGCGATGGACCAGTACCGCGCTTCAGATGAGGGCAAGCCCAGCGTGGAAGAGCTGTCCGGCAAGTTTGCCAACGGCGGCAAGCTCACGGCCAGTGAGCTGCAGCAGGTCAACGATTGGCACGCCAGTGCCCAGGCCGCTTCCACCGACTTGTTGGCCCTGGTCGATGGTGATACCACCGCACAGCTGCGCAGCCGGCTGGAATCCAAGATCAACAGCCAACGCGCTGCGGGCGAGACCGACAGTGCCGACGCATGGCAGGAGACGCTGGACCAGGTTGCGCAGTGGCAGGGCTATGCAGGCGAGTTCGAAGGCATGGCGTCCGAGGACATCAGCTACGCGGCTCACGTGCTGGCGTATGGAGGCGACCCCAGCCTCAGCAAAGACGTCCTCAAAGGCGAGCACTGGGCCACCCCCAACCCCGGTCATGAGCCCCTTGCCGCCGATGCGCCGGCTGGTAAGTCGGCCCTCAAGAAAGGGTCGGTCGCGGGACCTGTCGACCCCAAGGCCCTGTGGCTGGACA
Source organism: Betaproteobacteria bacterium (assembly GCA_009918225.1). Lineage (GTDB taxonomy): Bacteria > Pseudomonadota > Gammaproteobacteria > Burkholderiales > Burkholderiaceae_C > RFTU01. The sequence goes on from RGEP01000576.1 coordinate 707, forward strand.
AAGGTGGCCAACAGCTGCCATCCAATGCGGCGGTTCCAGAAGACTTGGCGTCGCCTCACGATCCTCGGGCTTTGGAACCGCAATCCCGGATCGTCAACAGCATCGTTCGGGACAAGGCACTGCCCGGTGAAGGGCACGAGGCCACCCGGGTGAACTGGAAGGACGTTTGACCGGTCCTCGGGGGGCAGCGCAGCCGCGCGCCGGTGGGTGGCAGCCCCGCCGATCTGCCTAGCGGCGCGGGGCGACGGGCTCGAAGGGTTCGACCAGGGCGCTCTCTTGAGCGATCAGCTCCTGCGCGGCTTCCTTGAGGGCCAGCGCGCCCCCGTCGCGCAGCGTGATGGGCAGCGCTTGGGTCATGCCGCTGTAGTTCTGG
>RGEP01000577.1 GCA_009918225.1 Betaproteobacteria bacterium
ATCGAATCGCCCGCGGACGGTTACACGCTGATGCTCACCGCCAATTCGATTGCGGCCAACCCGTCCTTGTACAAGCCCGCCCCCTTTGACCCTGAAAAGGACGTGGCGCCCGTGTCCTTGGTAGGCCGTGTGCCGGTGGTCATTGCCGCCAATCCGGCGTCGCCCTACAACACGGTGGCGCAACTGATCCAGGCCGCCAAGGGCCGTGCCAACAGCGTGTCCTACGCCTCACCGGGCAACGGCAGCACGCCGCACATGGCCATCGAATTCTTCACCCGCGCCGCGGGCATCGACCTGCAACATGTGCCCTACCGCGGTGGCAGCCAGGCCATCACCGATGTGATCGCGGGCCATGTTCCCCTGGTGGCGGTCAATGCACTGGAGGTGTTGCCCCATGCACGTGCCGGCAAACTGCGCGTGCTGGCTGTGCTCACCCCCAACCGGGCCTCCATCTTCCCCGAGGTGCCCACGATTGCCGAGTCGGGCTTCCCGGGCTTTGAAGCCTCGGTATGGTACGGCTTCATTGCGCCGGCAGCCACGCCACGTGCCGTGGTCGAGCGCTTGCATACCGAAGTGCAAAAGGCGCTGCAGCACCCCGACGTGCGAGCCCGCTTGGGTGGCGCCGGCGGGGAGGTGCTGCCCGGGCCCACCGAGCAATTCACCAGCCTGATCCGCGCCGAGCGCCAGCGCTATGAGCGCCTGGTCCGCGAGGCCAACATCCAGCCGGACTAGAGCCGTCCGCTCACCGCCCCCTTTTCGATTGGCATCCGACTAAAGTCGAATTAGACTTTAAGCTAATACCTGTCGGGGCGGCTCCAGAGCTCCCGCAGCCCGCTGGCCACGCATGGGGCGTGGTTGGGGTCAGGCTGCGCTGTGCTGGGCATTCAGCCGTCAGCCGAGGGGTTCGGAAAGGATTGCCCATGCCTGTTGCCTTGGGGTTTCACGCTCAGGTCCAAACCCAGGCCGCCCTCAACCAACTGCTGCAGGACGTTCAGGCCGAGCGCAAGCGGGCCATCGTGGTTGAAGGTGCTCAGGGCCGGATCATCACCGTGCTCAAGAAGGGCAATGTGATTGCCGAG
>RGEP01000578.1 GCA_009918225.1 Betaproteobacteria bacterium
GGTTGTCGTCGGCCTGCAGCTGTGCGGTGAACAGCAGGCTGGGTTCACCGCCAGCCCAGGCGGCCTGTGACACCAGGGCCAACAGGCCTGGGGGTTCGGAGCGGCCCAAGGCCACCGCACGGGTGAGGTGGGGGTGTGCCGCGGCCCTAGCCGTGATGAAGGCGCGCACCTCGGGGTGCTCCGCCTGCAACACCACCATCTGCGCGGCGCGCCGGCTGGCACGCGGCGGGTGCTCCAAGCTGCGCGCCAAGGCCTCGCAGCGGTCCAGGGCCGCCAGCACACCCTGGCGCAGGGGCGACAGGTCCATGCCCACGCCGCCACCGGCGCGCAGCGTGGCCCGCAGCGCCGGCCACAGTTGGCGCAGGTCATGGGCCGGCAGCACGAAGCAGTTCATGAGCGTGGAGTGCGGGCCGCCCACGCCCGCACCGGCCATGATGCGTCCGCCGGGCAGCAGGCCACGGTTCATGGCCGACTCGAACCGCTGCGCCCATGCGGCACGTACAGGCAGAGGCTCGGCCTCGGCCAGTGCACGCGCCACACGGCGTTGCGTGTCAGCCGGTGATGATTCACCGGCTTGGGCATACTTTTCCTGGTGCCATCGCAGGCCCAGGGCTTGCGGCGGCAAGGGGTTCATGCGGGCGGCTGCCAACGCCGCCAGGCCAAGCTCAAGACGAGCAGGCCCAGCAGCATCAAGGAGGTCATCAGCACCCCCATCGCCAACAGCCGCGTGGGTTCCGGCAACACCTGCCAAAGCACCAGCAGCAGGCCCGCCAGGCCCAAGGTGAACAGCACCAGGCCCAGACACAACAGCGCCAAGCCCTCCAGAAGGCGTTGGCGCTCTCGCACCAGGGCCTGGACACAAGCCTCTCGCCATGCCTGCGCCTGTTGGCCAGCGGCGCACAAAGCCAGCTGGAACAGCTCGCGCAGGATGTCGCGCAGCAGGGGCCACACCGGCGGGGGCCTAGCGTCGGCTGTTCAGCAGCAGCCCCGCCAAAATCCCCAGGCCGCTGGCCAGACCGACGGCCGCCCAGGGGTTTCGATGGACGAAGGCGTTGGTGGTGCGGCCCGTGCTCAAGACC
>RGEP01000579.1 GCA_009918225.1 Betaproteobacteria bacterium
GGACCATGGTGGGCCGCCTTCATGCAGCCGCCCAGGACGCCGAGGCCATCGCGCGGGCACGAGACCTGCGTTTTGCGCTGGATGAGCTGCTGCATGGCGAGTTGGGCGCTCGGGTCGATGGCCAACGGGTGGTGGCGGCTGGCCACTCCTACGGGGCCAACACCAGCCTGCTGGCCGCCGGCGCCCGCGTTTGGCGCGATGGAGGCCCCATGGACCTGCGGGATCCTCGCGTCAAAGCCGCCATCCTGATCTCCGCCCCGCCCTTTTATGGCGAAGGCGACCCGCGCTCCATCCTCGGCTCCGTCGAGATCCCGACCCTTCACATCACCGCCACCGAAGACGTGATCCGCATCCCGGGCTACTACAGCGGGCTTGAGGACCGCTTGTCGGTGTTCGATGCGATCGGCAGCCCGCAGAAGTGGTTGGCCGTGTTCGAGGGCGGCTCGCACAGCATGTTCACCGACCGCGCAGGTACCGGTGGCGCGCTGCTCAACCCCAAGGTCAAGGCCGCCACCCGGGAGCTGTCCTCCGCGTTCCTTCAAGGTGTGTTTGAGGGCAAGACACAGGCACTTGAATCATGGCCCTTGCAATTCGCACCGCTGCTGGCGCGCTTCAGCGCGCGTGCCTGATGTCGGCCTCTAATGGAGGCTAGTCGTCACGCCCCTTACTCCACGGTCACACTCTTGGCCAGGTTGCGGGGCTTGTCCACATCCGTCCCACGCGCACAGGCCGTGTGATAGGCCAACAGCTGCAGCGGCACCGTGTGCAGGATGGGTGAGAGCACCCCATAGTGCTCGGGCATGCGGATCACATGCACGCCCTCGGAAGGTCCGATCTGCGTGTCGGCATCCGCAAACACATACAGCTCGCCACCACGGGCACGCACTTCCTGCAAGTTGCTCTTGAGCTTTTCCAACAGCTGGTCGTTGGGCGCCACGGTCACCACGGGCATCGCGGCATCCACCAAGGCCAGCGGGCCGTGCTTGAGCTCACCTGCCGGGTAGGCCTCAGCGTGGATGTAGCTGATCTCCTTGAGCTTGAGCGCGCCCTCCAGTGCCACCGGGTAGTGGCTGCCACGC
>RGEP01000580.1 GCA_009918225.1 Betaproteobacteria bacterium
CAGGGCGTGGTAGATGCCCCAAACGGTGCCGAACAGGCCCACGAACGGGGAGGTGGAGCCCACGGTGGCCAGGAAGGCCAGGCCGTCTTGCAGGCGGCTGTTCACATTGCCCACGGCGCGCTCGACGCTCATGCCGATCCAGGTGTGGCGGTCGATTTGCTCGGTCAGGGTGCCTTCGTGGTGGTCGTCAGCCTTGACCGCTTGCTCGGCGATGTAGCGGAAGGCGCTGCCTTCTTCCAAGGTGGCCACGCCGGACTTGACCGAACCGGCCGTCCAGAAGGTCTCTGCAGCCTTTTCAGCCGACTTGTAGAGCTTCTGCTGTTCCCACAGCTTGGTGAAGATGATGTACCAGGAGCCCACCGACATGATGATCATGATCACCAGGGTGCTCTTGGCCACCGCGTCGCCCTGGGCCCACATGGCTTCCAGGCCATAGGGGTTGGCCACGGTCTCTTTGGCGACTTCAGCGGCCGGCGCTTGCGCAGCGGCAGTTCCGGCGGCCGCCAGCAGGGCAGCGGTCATCGCCAGGCGCAGGGTGTTGTTCACAGACATGATTCCTCCAGGGATACAAAGCGCTCGTGATCGAGTAGGAGCGCAGCAGGTTGCATTGGGAAACGCCGGGCGGGGTGGCCGCCCCGGCGACACTCAAGACAGTAGGTGCAGTGGCGGCATCAATCAACCAGCTTCCACACGTACTCCACGCGTCCGGAGAGCCGCTCGGGCTTTCCATCCACCATGCCGGGTCGGCCCTTGCAGGCCTTCACGGCTTCCAGCGTGGCCCGGTCGAGCTGCTTGTGCTCGCGGGTCGGACCACTGGATTTCTCCACCGACGCCTCGGTGATGCGGCCGTCGATCTCCATCGTGTAGATCACCACCACCGTGCCTTGCGTTTCCGCACGGCGCGCAGCCGTGGTGTATTCGGGCTTCTCACAGGCGTTGAAGTTCAACATGGGTGCCACCCGCGCCGGGGGAGCCGGCGGAGCAGGGGGAGCCGGGGGCATTACCCGCACCGGCTGCTCAACCGGGCGCACCTGGGTTGTGGTGATCGTCGGCGCGTTCTGCGGCGGCGACTGCACC
>RGEP01000059.1 GCA_009918225.1 Betaproteobacteria bacterium
TCGCCCCGCCTTTGCAGCGTCACCACGCGGCGCCGAACCACCGGATGGGTCAAGGCGATCTTGCGCACGCCGGGTCGGTCGCCTTCTTCAAAGGTGGACGCTGGCAGGATGGCTGCACCCACACCGGCGGCCACCAGGTTGATGGCGGTGGCGTGGTGTTGCACGTCGTACAGGCTCTTGAGCCGTATGCCGCGCCTGGCCAGTTGGTAGTCCATCACGATGCGCGTAGCCGTGAAGTTGCTCACCCCGATCAGCTCGGTCTGGGCCATTTCTTCCCAGCGGGCTGATGACGCGTGTTCCAACGGATGGGGCGAGCGGCATATGAACACCAGCGGGTCGGCAAACAAGGCTTGTTGCTGCAGGTCCGGATGGGCGTCGGCGTGCAAGGCGATGCCCAGGTCGGCGCGGCCATCCAGCACCGCATGTCGCACCTCCAATGAAGACCCGTCGAGCAGGCTGATGCGAATCTCGGGATAGGCACTGGCGTATCGCCGGATCAGGCTGGGCAGCACATGGGTGGTCATGGACGGAATGCAGGCCAGCACCAGGCGTCCCGTGGCCTGTTGGGACAGGTCGCGCAGCCGCTCGACGGCCGCCGTCATTTCCTGGATCATGGCCCGCGCCTGCGGCAGGAACTCTCGGCCCACCGCACTGAGCTCCACCCGCCGCGTGGTGCGGTTGAGCAGCTTCAGGCCCAAGAAGGCCTCCAGTTTTTGCACGCGTCGTGTCAGCGCGGTCTGGGTCAGGTGCAGCTCGCGCGCGGCGCGCCCAAAGCCGCCCAGGTCGGCGACGGTCACAAAGGCCTGTATGCCATCGAAGTCGACTTTCAAGTTCGCTCCGCGGTGTTGAGGAGGTGGCCTGCAGTATCGGTGCTGCCCGCGCCTTGTTGTCCATGAAGCGCGGTTATGCCCGGCCTGCCGATCGTGATTTGGCGCCCTGGGGCTTCTTGGTACCCTGTGCGGATGACGCAAGGGCAAGCCATGGTGTTGGGCGCTGGGGTGGTGGGCATCACCACGGCCTGGGCCTTGGCCGAATCGGGTTGGCGGGTGAGCCTGCTGGATGCCCGCGGCGTGGGCCAAGGCACCAGCCTGCGCAACGGGGGCCAACTCAGCTACCGCTATGTGGCGCCCTTGGCCGATGCCGGTGTGCCCGTGAAGGCCTTGCGCTGGCTGTTAGACCCGGATGGCCCGCTGCGCTGGCGGCCCCAAGCCGACCCGGTGCAGTGGTCCTGGCTGGGGCGTTTTTTGGCGCGTTGCAATGGCGCTGACAACCGCGCCACGGCTTCGCGTCTGGCCCGCTTGGGTCAGTTCAGCCGGCAGTGCCTGCACGAACTGATGGACCGGCATGCGGTCAACAACTTTGCCTGGGAGCAGGCGGGCAAGCTGGTGCTGTACCGCAGCAGCACCGCCCTGCGCCGAGCCGCTGCGTCCAAAGACACCAGCCAACAAGACTGGACCCGCGAACAGTGCATGGCACAGGAGCCGGCCCTGGCGCAGCTGGGGCCCAAGATCGCGGGGGGCATCTACAGCGAAGACGAGGCGGTGGCCGACTGTCACGCCTTCTGTGTCAGCCTCATGGAGCGGCTGCAAGGCCACCCGAACTTTCAGGGCCTGGTGCTGGACACGGTGCAGTCGCTTCGGTCTGAGGGCCCGCGCGTGTCGGTGCAGGGCCGGGCGCAGACCTATGGCGCCGATGCGGTGGTGCTGGCTGCGGGCATTGCCAGCCGTGCGCTGGCCTTGCCCCTGGGGGTGAAGCTGCCGCTGTACCCACTCAAGGGCTACAGCTTGGATGCACCCATAGACGCCGAGCACAGCGCGCCGCGTGCCAGCATCACCGACTTCGAACGCAAGGTGCTGTACGCGCGCATTGGTTCGCGCCTGCGCGTGGCCGCCATGGTGGACCTGGTGGGCCAAAGCGAGGCCATCGACCAGGGGCGATTGCAAAGCCTGTTGCGCGTGGCGAAGACCGACATGCCCCGCGCGGGCGACTACACGCGTGCCCAGCCCTGGGCGGGTCTGCGGCCTGCCACGCCCAGCGGCGCCCCCATCATCGGCCCCAGCGGCGTGCCAGGCCTGTGGCTGAACCTGGGCCAGGGGGCACTGGGCTTCACCTTTGCCACCGGCAGTGCGCAACTCTTGGCCGCGCAGATGAACGGCCAGGACACGCCGCCCATGCTGCAGGGCCTGTCCTTCGGGCTTGAGGCGGTTTGAAGGGTGAACGGCCTTCGTCTTAGCCTTCGCCCAAAGCCGCGCGCAGGCTGCCCGCACAGGCGGCCAAGCGCGCTTGAGCCGCTTCGGCATCGAGCCCCAAGCGCAGCATCACCACGGCTACCTTGACCTGAAAACCGCAATCGCGCAGCGCGGCTTCGGCCTGCAACTGCCCCACGCTGCTGGCCTGCATGGTCAGGCGAACTGCACGGTGCACCAGCTTGATGTTGGTGGCCCTGAGGTCCACCATGAGGTTGCCGTAGACCTTGTTCAGCCGCACCATCACGGCGCTGGAAAAACTGTTCAGCGCCACCTTCTGAGCGGTGCCAGCCTTCAGTCGGGTGCTGCCCGAAATCACCTCAGGCCCGGTGTCCAACACAATGCCGATTTCGGCGGCGGCCACCAGCGGCGCATCGGGGTTGTTGGCCATGCCGATGGTCAGGCAGCCCAGGGACCGTGCCGCCGACAAGGCGCCCAGCGCAAAGGGCGTGGTGCCTGAAGCTGCAATGGCGAACACCACATCGTCGGCCACGGGGCCCAGGCGGTGCAGGTCTTGGGCTCCTTGGGCACCATCGTCTTCGGCGCCTTCAACGGCCAAGAACATCGCACCGTCTCCACCGGCCAGCAGGGCCGGCGCCCGGTGGCGGGGCCACGAGAAGGTGGGGTTGAGCTCCACCGCATCGAGCACACCCAGGCGGCCGCTGGTGCCTGCGCCCGCGTAAATCAGGCGTCCGCCGCGGGCCAGCCGCTCGGCAGTGGCCTCCACGGCTTTGACCAGTTGCGGTGTGGCGGCCTTGACGGCTTGCACCGCCAAGGCATGGTCATCCACCAGGGCGCCCAAGAGGTCGGGCGTGTCGTAGCGGTCCAGTTCGGCGTGCGCTGCGTTGGGGGTTTCGGTGCGGCTGGGGCTGGAACTCATGGCCATCAGGTTCCCACAACAAAGGCTTGGCGCGGCCCCTCGCGGCCCGCCGCGTCCAGGGCCTGCACCACGACCACCTCATCGGCTGCGCCCGGCACCCTGGGCAAGGCTGCCGTTGAGCTTGGGCCCGGAATGGGTGCTGCAGTTGGCGCTGTGCCCTGCAATGGCCCAGAGGCCTTCAGCACCTCAAAGCTCCACCCGGCTAAGGCCGACGAGCGCGTGCGGCGCCAGACCGCAAAGCGGCGTGCCGGCGCGCCAGAACCGCTGCTCAGCAGAATGCGGCCATCGGGCAGCCGATGGGCCACAGGCGCGGTCGGCGCGGGGCCCTGGGCCAGCCAGGGCATGGCGGGGGTGAGCGCCGCTTGTGCGTATCGGCTGCGTGGCAATTCGTTGGCCAAGCCACCGCGGTCTTGCAGCAGGGCCTGTAGGCTGAAGTGGGCATGACCCGTCGAGGCCGCGCGCTCACGCTGCCGGTCGATCTGCCACAAGATTTCATCGGGTGACCACGCAGTGGGCGTGCCGTTGGCCACCGAGCTGGTGTAAAGGCCCGCCCACACATGGCGCCCGTGGGGGTTGTGGGCCAACCAGTAGTCCAGCAGTTTCTCAAAAGACTGGGCCGGGCGGCTGCGCGGCCAGTACAGCTGAGGCACCAGCGCATCAAGCCAACCACGCTCGCACCAGCGCTCCACGTCGGCGTACAGCTGGTCATATTGGCTGAACCCGACGATGCCCGCCGGCCGCCGGTCGGGGCGACCGATGCCAAAGGGGCTGATGCTCACCTGCACACCCGGCTTGAGCGCATGCACACGGCGGTACATCTGCTCTACAAAGTGGTCGACATTGCTGCGCCGCCATTGCGCGCGTTCGGCCTCGCTGCTGCCCATGCCCGCTGGCCGGTGGCGCCTGAAGCTGTCCTCATCCGGGAACGGCAAGTCGCGCCCATCGGCACCCTTGATGGGGTAAGGGTAGAAGTAGTCGTCCACATGAACGCCGTCGAGGTCGTAGCGCTGCACCACGTCGGCGATCACCTTGAGGCTGTGTTCCTGTGCTTCGGGCTGACCGGGGTCCAACCACATCAGGTCGCCATAGCGGTGCACCCAGCCCGGATGCCGGCGGGCCACATGGCCTTCATGCAGCGCTTGGCGCGCCGAGGGGTGGCGGGCCCGATACGGGTTGAACCAAGCATGCAGTTCCAAGCCCTGGGCATGACAGGCCTGTACCCAGAGTTGCAGTGCATCAAACGCTGCCCCCGGCTGACCCTGGGCATACAGGTACTCGCTGGGGGGCTCCAAGCGGGATGGGTACAAGGCATCGGCGGCAGGCCGGACCTGCAGGATCAGCGCATTCAGGCCCATGCCGCGCACCCGTTGCGCGATGTCCAGAATTTGGGTTCGCAGGGTGGATTCGCTCAGCCCTGCTTGCTTGGGCCAGTCGATGTGTGCCACGCTGGCGACCCAGGCCGCCCGCCACTCGCGGGGGGCCAACGGGGGCAGTTCCGCGCTGCTGAGTTGCGCCTGCGGCAGCGCTTGCGATCCGGAGGGCAGGCCGGTGTGCGCAGCGCCCGTTGCGCCGGCTGTCTCGGCTCCAAGGCCCCACCCAGCACGGCAGCTGGTGCAGCCCGAGCCCAAGAGCCCGGCCACACCAGCAGCGGCAGCCGAACCAATCAGCGCCACCTGCGCCGCCGATTGCTCCAGCCACTGGCGGCGTTGGCGGTTCATGGGGCCTTGGCCGGGTGCCACAAACCGGTCAGAGCGGTGAGCAGGGCCGCCGTTTCTGCATCGGGCTGGCCGTCGTACTTCGCCTGCCGGTACTTCATCTGAAAAGCGGCGATGACCCGGCGGGTGGGCTCATCGAGTTCACCGTGCTGCGCCACCAAGAAGCCATGTTTGGCCAGGGCCTGCTGGAACCATTGCACCGGTGGCACGCCCGCGGCATAGCGGGCTTGCGCCTGCTGAACATCGGCTTGCTTGGGCCACAGCACCAGGCCTTCGTCTGCCAGGCGCTTCCAGGGGAACAGCGGGCCGGGGTCGACCTTGCGCTGCGGGGCGATGTCGCTGTGGCCCAGCACGCGGTCGGGCCGGATTTGGTGTCGCTTGACGATGTCGCGCACCAACTCCACGATCAATTCGACCTGCTCAGGTGGGTAGGGTTGGAACGCGGCTTCGCGCCCATCGGGTCCGGGTGCGTTGCCCAGGTTCACGATTTCAATGCCGATGGAGTTGCCGTTGAGCATGGCGTGACCATCCCAGGCGCTGATGCCCGCGTGCCAGGCCCTGCGGTCCTCGTCGACCAAGCGGTAGATGCGCGGGGGCTGTTCATCGGTGACCAAATAGTGCGAAGACACCCGCTGTTGGGTCAGGATGCGGATCGAGCTTTCCAGGTCGACGGCCGTGTAGTGCAGGATGAGGAATTGGGCTCGGCTGTCGTGGCTGACCGCCCGATGGGTGGTGGAATCGATGCGGGGGCCCGCGCAGCCACCCAGCAACCAGGCCGAAAGCAGCAGGCCACACCATTTGAGCCAGGCCCCAAGCGGCCGCCGTTGTGTTGGGTCGATTTGCATGCCGGCATTGTGCGTCTGGCCAAGCGCTGCGCCTACCCGTTGCAGCCCTGATGTGCCGATCGCGAATGAAGCCTTGTGCAGGGGCTATGAGCAAAAGGAATAGGGCCACCGCATCTGGGCCATCGGCTTGTGTGGAGCGGCTGTGCCATGGAATGATGGCGTGATGCACACACCATCCGCATCCGCATCTGCATCCGCATCCGCATCAGCATCCAGCCTTCAGGACAAGCCGCGTCGACCCTCCCGGGGTGCTTTGCCAAGCCCTTTGCGCGCTTCGAACCCGCGGCCCGAACCGAGCTGGGCATGGGCTCGGGGCCTGCTGGCCGCAGCGGGTTTGATGGTCCTGGGCGGCTGCGCCCATGTGGCCGCTCCCACGGCCAGCCCGCCGCCTGCCCTGCCGGAGCCGGTTCGCGCCGCGCTGGAGCGAGCTGGCTTGGACCCTTCAACGCTGGCTGTGGCGGTGCTGCCCCTGGAGCCGAGCAGCTCGCCGCCCGGCGCGGCCAGCCTGGTGCGGCCTAAGGGCGCCATGGGCCTGATGCACCAAGCCGACCGCCCCATGCAGCCGGCCTCGGCCATGAAGGTGGTGACCAGTGCTGTGGCGCTGGACCGCGTGGGCCCGAATTTGCGCGGCTACACCGAGTTGCGCACCGCAGCGCCGATCGAAGGGGGTCGCTTGCGCGGCGATTTGGTGCTGCGTGGCGGGGCGGACCTCGAGCTGGGCCTGCCCCAGTTGTGGGCCTTGATGCTGGAGCTGCGAGAAGCCGGGGTGCGGCACATCGAGGGCGACATCGTCTTGGACCGCCACCTCTTCAAGCCGGCGCGCCTCGACCTGGGCGTGCCGCCGTTTGATGAGTCGCCCGAGTTTCCCTACAACGTGATTCCCGATGCCTTGCAATTGGCCGGCAACTTGCAGGTCTTGGAGCTGGTGTCGGACCGCAGTCAGGTTACGGCGCGATTGAGGCCCGAGCTGCCGGGTGTGCGCTTGGACAACCACTTGAGCTTGCATCCACCGGGCGCGGTGCCCTGCCGCGACTGGAGTGGCGCCGGGTGGACCACCCCCACGTTTCAGGAGCAGGCCGACGGGACGGTGGTCGTGCGCTTGCAGGGCCGATTTCCCGCGGACTGCAGCCAGCGCCAGCCGCTGCAGCTGATGGAGCGCAACCGTCAGGCCCAGGCGCAGCTGCAATGGGTATGGGCCGAGCTCGGGGGGCAGTGGAGCGGGCGGGTGCGCGAAGCCGCCGTGGGTGAGTTTGTGCACGAGGCGGGGACCACGACGGCCCGCGCGCCCACGCGGCTGCTGGCCCGCCGTGAAGCGCGGCCCTGGGGCGAATGGCTGCGTCCTTTGAACAAGACTTCGGACAATGTGGCCACGCGTGTGTTGTATCTGCTGACCGGACTCGAGGAAGAACGCCGGGCCAGCAGGCCCGCCGCGCAGGCCGCTGCTGCTTCTGGCCCCGCGCCGCGCGACACCCGCGACTGGGCCGATCTGGCCGTGCGGCGGTGGTTTGAACAGCAAGGCATCCCCACCGCTGGCCTGGTGATGGACAACGGCTCGGGTTTGTCGCGCAGCGAGCGCATCACGCCTCGACAACTGGCCTTGGTGCTGCGCGCTGCGCACAGCCAGCTGCATGCCAGCGAGCTGATGATGAGTTTGCCCATTGCCGGTGTTGACGGTTCATTGCGAGCCCGCATGACCGATACCGCTGCCCGTGGCCGTGCCCGCTTGAAGCCCGGTACGCTGCGCAATGCCGTGGCCCTGGCGGGCTATGTGGACGATGCGCAGGGCCGTCGTTGGGTGATGGCCGCCATGGTGAACCATGATGAAGCCCCGCAGCGGGGCCGACCGGTGTTGGATGCGCTGGCCACCTGGGTGGCCGCTGGCGGGGCGGGGGGTGCTGCAGCCGCAGGCACTCCTGTTTCGGCCGAGGGCGCCGGTCGAACCGTGCCCCTGCGTTGAAGCCAGCGCCGCAGCGCCTTTACAGCACCGCGGGTTCCAGCAGCCGAACCGTTCCGGCCGTGGCGTCGATTTCGGCCGGCACGCCCAGCGGCAGCGTGAACTTGCGCTTGATGTGGCCGAAAGAGGCGCCGCGGTAAACGGGCACACCCAGGCTGCCGAAGTAATCTTCAAACACTTCGTCGAGCGTGAGGGTGCCAAAGCCCTCGCCGGGCGTGCAGTTGGTGAACGCACCCAGCATCACCCCGGACAGGCGGTCCAGGATGCCGGCCAGCTTGAGCGTGGACAGCATGCGGTCCACTCGGTAGATGAACTCGTTGATCTCTTCGAGAAACAGGACGGCGCCGTCAAAGGAGCGCAGATAGCCTGAACCGCACAGCGAGGACAGGACGGCCAGGTTGCCGCCCAGCAGCGGCCCGCGCGCAACACCCGGGCGAATGGTCAGCGTGCGGTCTTCGCGCGGAGCCGGCAGCGAGCCCTTGTCGGGCTCGTTGCGCATCAGCACGGGGGCACCGTCCATGGCCACGCCTTTGAAGTGCCGCCAGCTGAAGTCGTTCCACTCCGACACACCGGCTGGGCAGTGGTAGGTCACCAGACCGGTTTGGCTGTGCACCGCGTGCAACAAGGCCGTGATGTCGGAAAACCCGCCCACAAACTTGGGCGTGCGGCGCAAGGCTGCGTAGTCGAGCAGCGGCAGGATGCGGTTGGCGCCCGATCCTCCGGTGATGGCCAACACGCCGTGCACCTGTGGGTCGGCGAACATCGCGTTCACCGCCGCTGCGCGCTGGGCATCGGTGCCTGCAAAGTGGCCGCGCCGCGCCCGCAGGTGCGGCGATTCCTTGACCTTGAAGCCCAAGGCCGTGAGCGTGTCGATGGCGATCTCCAGCGGCAGCCTTTCGGCCACCGCGCCCGAGGGGGCCACCAAGCCGATGGTCTGCCCGCTTTGCAGTCGGGGTGGTTTCAGCAAGGGCAGGGCAGGCGCCAGAGGCGGCGCCAGGCCTGGCCTGCCCTGGGTTTGGGCCTGAGCGCGGTCTTGGCCCAGCAAGCCGGTCAAACCCAAGCCACTGGCCACGCTGGCCCCCACGACCGATGCCGCACGGCCCAGCAGGATGCGCCGCTGGCGCGATTTCGATTCAGACCACACGTTGCATCTCCTGTCGAACCCGATCACGGTCACCATGGTCAAAGTGCCACCATTCCGTGGAAATCCCGGCGAAGCCACCTTCGGCCATGGCGGCGTAGAGCCACCCTCGGTGCACCAGATGCTCGGCCTTCAACACACCCAAGGCCAGGTGACGCGATTCCAGGCTGGGGTGTGAGCGCAGGTTCATCTCGTCATAGCCACTGCCCATGTCGCACTCGCGGCCCTGGGGATTCAGCAGGGTCACGTCGACCGCCATGCCGAAGGAATGGATGGAGCCGCGCCGAGGATCGGCGAAGTAGGCGGCCATGTGGGTGCCGTGCACATCGGCCCAGATGGCCTCCTGCACCCGCTGGGGGCGCAGGGCGTCGAGCACCAGCAGGCGGTGGCCCGGCCGGTGTTGTGCCAGCCACCGCGCCGCTTGGGCCAGGCCCTCGGCGGCGGG
>RGEP01000581.1 GCA_009918225.1 Betaproteobacteria bacterium
ACGCGTCCTTAATGAAAGAGGGGGCGTTCGACCGGATACGGTTGAAAAAGTCATCCGCGCTTTGCGCGAGCGCTGCCACCGCTATTGACCGGATGTGACAATGAGGACATGAAACTGCTGATCGCCTTGGCCCTGTTGGGCATCATCGCCGCTTTGGCCAGTGCGGGGGTGTTCATGCTGAAAAAGTCCCGCGATGGCGACGGCCGAGACAACAAAATGGCACGCGCCTTGGCCTTGCGGGTGGGCTTGTCAATCGCCCTGTTCCTGTTTGTGCTGTTTTCCTACTGGATGGGCTGGGTGCAACCCTCCGGCCTGCCGGTGAACCGCTGAGCCCACCCGGCTGAACCACCAGGCCTGCAGCAGCACCCCGATTCAAATCAAAGGGCGCCCCATGGGCGCCCCTTTTCTTGGCAGCAGGCGATCGATCAGAGCCAATACACCAGGAAGTACAGGCCCAGCCACACCACGTCCACGAAGTGCCAGTACCAAGCCGCGCCTTCGAAGCCGAAGTGGCGCTCGCTGGTGAAGTGGCCCTTCTGCAGGCGCAGGGTGATGAACAGCAGCATCAGCATGCCCACGAACACGTGGAAGCCGTGGAAGCCGGTGAGCATGAAGAAGGTGGAGCCGAAGATGCCGGAGCTGAGCTTGAGGTTCAGGTCACGGTAGGCGTGCGCGTACTCGTAGCCCTGCACCACCAGGAACGTGGCGCCCAAGAGCACGGTGATCCACATCCACAGGATGGTCTTGCTGCGGTTGCCGGCAATCAGCGCGTGGTGGGCCACGGTGAGCGTGGCGCCCGAGGTCAGCAGCAGCGCGGTGTTGATCGTGGGCAGGGGCCAGGGGCCGATGGTGGCAAAGGGCTCCGTGATGCCGCCCGGCGAAGCGGTGACGCCACCGGCGCTGGGCCAAATGGCCTTGAAGTCGGGCCACAGCAGTTGGTGCTCCAGGTTGCCGAGCATGGGCACCGAGTGCACGCGGGCCCAGTACAGCGCGCCGAAGAAGGCGCCGAAGAACATGACTTCGCTGAAGATGAACCAGCTCATGCTCCAGCGGAAGGAGATGTCGATGCGCTCGCC
>RGEP01000582.1 GCA_009918225.1 Betaproteobacteria bacterium
AAACTCGCGCTGACCGGGGCGATCGCCCTGGGCACGACGCTCACCTCGATGGCGGCCTACGCACAGCAGACCATCACGGTCAACATCGGGTCGAGCCACCCCGTGACCAACATCTGGGCCTACGCCATGAAGGAGGTGTTCCAGCCCGAGGTGGACCGTCTGCTCAAGGAGGGCGGCAACAAGTTCCAGATCCGCTGGCGCGAAAACTACGGCGGAACACTCTACAAGTTCAACGAGACGCGCGCGGCCGTGAAGGACGGCATCGTCGATGTGGGCATGGTGGGCACGGTGTGGGAGAACTCCGCCATGCCGCTGCAAAACGTCACCTACTTCACGCCCTTTGCCACCACCAACCATGAGATGCTGATCGAGATCTTCGACAAGCTCAACGCCACTCACCCGGCACTCAGGGCCAGCTGGACGGCGCAGAACATGGTGCCCCTGTCATCGCTGATCACCGACAGTTACGATGTCTATGCCAACTTCCCGGTGACCAACATGGCTGCGCTGCAGAACAAGAAGATCCATGCACCGGGCACCTCTGCCAACTGGATGCGCGACACGGGTGCCACGCCCGTTGAAGGCGCGCTCACCACCTACTACACCAACATCCAGACCGGCGTGACGCAGGGCGCCCTGAGCTTTGCCAGCGGCATCGGACCGGCTCGGGTGTACGAAGTGGCCAAGCACCTGACCCGCGTGGATATTGGCGCCATGTACTTCGGCAGCGTTGCCGCCAACAAGGGCTTCTACGACAAGTTGCCCAAGGAGGTGCAGGACGCGTTCGTGAAGGCTGGCCAGGCCACCTCAGCCGCCCACGGCAAGCACGTCACCCGCTCGGCTGCCACCGCCATGGACACCATGAAGGCCGCCGGTCTGCAGATCACCGACCTGCCCGCCGCCGAGCGCGCCAAGTGGATCAACGGCCTGCCCGACATCATCGGTCCGTGGCTGCAGACCACGGGGGATGCCGGCAAGTCCGTGCTGCGCGCCTACTTCGACGAACTGCGTGCCCGCGGCGTCAAGCCCCTGCGCGATTGGGACAAGGCGGCGCGCTGAACGCGGCGCTTGAA
>RGEP01000583.1 GCA_009918225.1 Betaproteobacteria bacterium
AAGAGCAGCTTCATCTCGAGGGCCCAGGCTCGGGCTGGGGAGGCTCAGGCTCGGTTGAAGTGGTGCTGGCCTTGAAGGTCAGTGAGGCCGAGTTGATGCAGTAGCGCAGCCCCGTGGGCATGGGCCCGTCCTCGAACACATGGCCCAGGTGCGCACCGCATTGGCGGCATCGCACCTCTACACGCACCATGCCGTGACTGTGGTCGGGCAGGGCTTCAATCACCTGGTCGTTGACCGGTTCCCAGTAGCTGGGCCAACCGCAGCCGGCGTCGAACTTGGTTTTGGAGTGAAACAGCCGCGTGCCGCAACACACGCAGTCGTAGTGGCCACCTTCCCAGTGGTCCCAGAAGCGCCCCGTGAAGGCGCGCTCGGTGGCGGCCCGGCGCGTGACCTGGTAGGTCAGTTCATCCAGGGACTGCCGCCACTGCTCATCGGGTTTGCGGACGGGGTATCGAGGGTCGTCGGTGGCGTGCGGCATGGGTCGGGTTGGAGCGGTACCGGTTTGGGTGTCCAGTGTAGGGTGGGCCCCCCGTTGCGAAAGCCCTGACTGGGCCGGGGGTCTTGGCTCCATTTTGGGGTATGCCCTGAGTCGTGGCGTGTCGGTGTTCCGGTACCTTTCGGCCCCACAACTTCACCGTTCCCGCAGCTTGAATGAAGGAGACTTCGAGATGACCCGATTCACCCGCACGATCCTGGCCGCTTCAATGGCCACTGGCATGGCCCTCAGCGCTGGCATGGCCCACGCGCAAAAAGGCGAGACCGTCAAGATTGCCTGGATCGACGCCTTGACCGGCTTGACCGCGGCCACCGGCAAGAACCAGCTGCAGGGATTCCAGTTCCTGGCAGAGCAGTTCAGCAAGTCGAATCCGGCTGGCGTCAAGTTCGAAATCATGCCGTTTGACAACAAGCTCAGCCCGCAGGAGACGGTCAGCGTGTTGCAGGCCGCCATCGACAAGGGGGTTCGCTATGTGGCCCAAGGTACCGGCACGGGCCCGGCCACCGCCATCATCGACTTTCTGGCGCGCTACAACGAGCGCAACCCCGGCAAGGAAGTTCTGTTCCTGAACTACGC
>RGEP01000584.1 GCA_009918225.1 Betaproteobacteria bacterium
TTCGTGAAGCTGGCCGAGGCGTATGGCCATGTGGGCATGCTGATCGAGAAGCCGCAGGACGTGGAGCCGGCGCTGCGCGAAGCGCGTCGCCTGAAGGACCGTACCGTCTTCATGGACTTCCGCACCGACCCGACCGAGAACGTTTTCCCGATGGTGCAGGCCGGCAAGGGCATCACCGAAATGCTGCTGGGCTCAGAGGAACTCTGAGCCTGCACCCCGTCCATCCCTGAGACGAATCTATTGGGCGCCAAGCCGCGCGGTTACCGCCGCGCGGGGAGGGCGCCCGAAAAGAGGAATCGAACATGAAACACATCATTGCGGTGCTGCTCGAAAACGAGCCCGGCGCCCTGTCCCGAGTGGTCGGCCTGTTTTCGGCGCGCGGGTACAACATCGAATCGCTGACGGTCGCGCCCACCGAGGATGCCAGCCTGTCGCGCATGACCATCCAGACCACCGGGTCGGATGACGTGATCGAGCAGATCACCAAGCACCTCAACCGCCTGATCGAGGTGGTGAAGGTGGTGGACCTGACCGAGGGTGCCTACACCGAGCGCGAGCTGATGCTGGTGAAGGTGCGCGCGGTCGGCAAGGAACGCGAGGAGATGAAGCGCATGGCCGACATCTTCCGCGGACGCATCATCGACGTCACCGAGAAGAGCTACACCATCGAGCTCACCGGTGACCAGTCCAAGAACGACGCCTTCCTCGAGGCGATCGACCGCACCGCCATCCTCGAGACGGTGCGCACGGGCGCCTGCGGCATTGGCCGCGGCGAGCGCATCCTGCGCGTCTGAGTTTTTTCCAACGGAGCAACCATGAAAGTTTTCTACGACAAGGACTGTGACCTGAGCCTGATCAAGGGCAAGACGGTGGCGATCATCGGCTACGGCTCGCAGGGCCATGCGCATGCGCAGAACCTCAACGACAGCGGCGTGAAGGTGGTGGTGGGCCTGCGCAAGGGCGGCGCTTCGTGGGACAAGGTCGGCAAGGCCGGCCTGACGGTGATGGAAGTCAACGACGCTGTGAAGTCCGCCGACGTGGTGATGATCCTGCTGCCCGACGAGCAGATT